>NZ_JBEPNP010000006.1:0-232831 GCF_040546335.1 Arthrobacter sp. UYEF20
ATACGCCGCCCCGCCCGGAAACCACGCCGCTACGCGGAGGTATTCAACTGAGGCAACGTATCCAGCTACGCGGAGGTTTTCTATGAGTCAACGCGCTCTCTAGCCGGGGGAGGGCTACCTCGTTAGCATTCTCCTTGGGGGAGTACCCCGATGACCCGGCGGGTCCGGCCCGCCACCCTCTCGAAGGAGACCGTTGTGACTCTGCCCGAAGGTTTGACCCCCGGCCTCTGGACGCTGGACATGTCCCACAGCGAGATCGGATTCAGCGTCCGCCATGCCGGCATCAGCAAGGTCCGCGGACGCTTCAACGAGTCCTCAGCAGAAGCCCGGGTCAGGGAGTCCCTGGCGGATGCCAGCCTGCACGCCAGCATCAAGACCGCCAGCTTCGACTCCGGCGACGCCAACCGTGACGCCCACGTCCGCGGACCCGACTTCTTCGACGTCGAAAAGTACCCGGAGATGACGTTCCGGGCCACCGCCATCAAGGGCGACGGCGAGGACTACGTCCTGACCGGCGACCTCACGATCCGCGATTCCACCAAACCGGTGGACCTGGAGGTCGAGTTCACCGGCGTCGCGGTGGATCCGTTCGGTGCTACCCGGGCAGGGTTCAGCGCCGAGGCGGAAATCAGCCGCAAGGCATTCGGGTTGACCTGGAATGCCGCCCTCGAAGCGGGCGGACTGCTGGTCAGCGACAAGGTCAAGATCACTGTCGAGGCCGCCATGGTGAAGCAGCCCTAGCTGGTCTCAGAGGAAGAGCAACACAAAACCCAGGGCAGTGGAAATGGCACCGACCCAGGTGAGGACCCATCCGAGGGTCCATGCCGGGTTGTCCGGTTTGGGCGGTGCCAGCCCCCACCGCGAGGGGTGACATGCATCGTAAAAAAGCACGACGTCGGTCCCGTCCGCCAGCCCGGGCGATTCGGCGTCGGGAAGCAGGGAGCGGTGATCGGCGTTCTGGTGGTCCGTCCAGCGGTACCCCTTGAAGCCTCCGGCGCTGAACACCTGAGCTGTGGTTTGGGTCCACCGGCAGCGTCTCCGTATGGCGATCCAGCCCCAGGCGAGCAACGGCAGGCCCAGGACGAACCCCACCCACGTCATGACTTCCAGAATCGGGCCGAAAGCGCCCCCGGCCGTGGTCATCCGACAGGCCGGGCCCGCGGCATCAACGTGTGCTGCGCACGCGGCGCAGGAAGAACGCAATGCCGGCGGCCACCAGGATCAGCAGACCCACGTAGAGCAGGAACTGCACGGCTTTCACAGCCAGGCCCACGCCCAGCAGGACGACGGCGACGATCAGGGCAAGCTTCAGGAGTGCAGGCATTGTTCAAGTATTGTGCGGATCCCGGTGATCGCAAAGCGCCCGGGCCCCGGCCGGTGTCCCGGCGAGCCAATTCAGGGATTTTTCCGGGCCAACCTCTAGGCCTGATCTGCGCCGGGCGGGAGAGAATGGAGCCATGAAGACATTGCTCAACATCATCTGGCTGCTATTCGGCGGGCTCTGGCTGGCGATCGGCTATTTCGTGGCCGGGATCGTCTGCTGCCTGCTCGTCGTCACCATTCCTTGGGGGCTCGCCTCTTTCCGGATTGCCTCCTACGCACTTTGGCCCTTCGGCCGCACCGTGGTGGACCGGCCTGGCGGCACCGGCGTATTCTCGCTGCTCGGCAACGTGATCTGGCTGCTCGTGGCGGGCATCTGGATCGCGATCGGGCATGTGGTCACGGCCTTCGCCATGGCCATCACCATCATCGGGATCCCGCTGGCCATCGCCAACCTCAAGCTCATCCCGGTGTCACTCATGCCGTTGGGCAAGCAGATAGTCCCGAGCGACCGGCCGTTCGTGGCGGCTTACAGCAAGGCCTACCGGTAGGCCTATCGCTCGGCGGAGAAGGAGAAGACCCGCAATGTCTGAACATGTCACCGCTGAAGCGGCAGTCCCTGACCATGAAGGAACTGGGCCGGCAGCACTGCCGGACGACCTGATGCTGGTGGTCACCCGCGAATTCCAGGTTCCGCTCGGCAGGGTGTGGTCGGCCTTGACGGATCCGGACCAGGCTCCTGCTTGGTGGGGGCCCCGCGGCTTCCACACCCCGCGCGAGAGTATCGACACGGATCTGGAAATCGGCGGCCTCTACCGGGCCTGCATGATCCAGGACAGCACGGGGCAGGAGTATTGGTGGAGCGGCGTCCACACCGACATCGAGCCGCCGAACCTCTTTGTGTTCACCCATGCCTGGGACAAACAGGACGGCACCCGCGGCTTCGAAACCGAGGTGACGTTCGAACTGGAGGAGATCGAGGGCGGCACCCGGATGACCTTCAGGCAAGGCCCGTTCGACACCCTGGACAACCGTGACAGCAACGGCGTCGGCTGGCGCGAGTCGTTCGACCGTCTGGCCGAGCATCTCCGGCCGAGGAGCTGATAGCCGGGCACGGCGCCTATTGCCAATTCGCGGCTACGGCTTCAGCGCCGCGGACTCACGCGTCTCGTAGCGCATGCCCGCAGTTCTTCGTCTGCCTCGTTGATCTGGAGGAGGTAGCCGTCAGGGTCTGAAACGGTGAAGTACCGGCCGAAGGTTTCGTCAATGATGACGGAAGGCTCAAAGCCCGCACCGACCAGTAGCCCGGCAACCGGTTCCAGCTTCTCGTCGCTGGTGAACTGCAGCGAGACCGAGCCGGCGTCGAGGTGGCTGCCCGGCGACCCTGGCGATATGGAGCCCCAGCTGGCCGCCGTCGGCGTGCAGTTCGGCCCAGGTGCCGCTGGGGGCTCCGGCCTTCTCCGCCAGCCCGAGCAGGGCGTAGAAGCGGTTGGAGCGCTCGATGTCGCGCCCGTAGCGGATCGGGGAGATTTTCATTTGTTCTGGCCTTCTTTGCTGTTGAGGGCTGCGGGCTACGCCCGGCGGCGCACGGCGTTGTCCAGGAGTGCGACGGCGGTCCTCGCGTCGAGTCTTCAGGTCGCCGGGCAGCCGGTGTCGATCAGTTCCCGGCATGGCATGCCCAGCTGCCGGCCTGCCATGGCAAATACGACAGTCGGATGCCCAGCGCAACGCTCCGACACCACATCGGCCGCGTACCCGCTGCCGGCGTCGAAAAACTGCGCCTGCAGCCATCCGGGGGTCGCTGCCATCTGCTACGCCCACGTAGCTGACAGACAATTCCACACTGTGGAAATAGATTCCCCCCTTGTGGAATGCTGTGATCCGGCTTACATTTGATGTGTCCCTCAAAGAAGAGTGGCCCGAGACAAATGATTGGTCAGGATCTTGCTGCAAACCCTTCTCGTTCTCGGAAATGTTCGACCCACTCTGAGGGTCCCGAGCCGCCGTGCGGGTTCGTCACCACCGGTCCCCGCGGCGAAACCAGTTGTTCCTCGGGGCAGATCGCCACAACCGAGGACCTGATCTGACGAGAACACCGCCGTCACCATCGTTGCGTCGTCCCATCACGCCGTCGGGCTGCTCCGGCCCGCGGCGTGCGTTCCCTGGCCGCCAGGGATGGAGGAAACGGTCAGCAGCCGCATCCTCGACCCGCCCGCGCTTCCGCAGGCCCCTTACTTATGATTCCCCCGAGAGGTCACTCCATGTCAGCATCGCCGGCCATAGCGCCAACCATTGACGGGCATCACGAACGTCCCCAGCCTAGCTTCGATGAGCCCCCCACCGCAGAGGACCTGGGCCTCTCACCGACGAGTACGCGGCTTTATAATCAGGACCTCGCGCCCACCCTGATGAAGGGACGCCGATGGACGGCCTACAGCATCTTCACGCTCTGGGCCAACGATGTGCACAGCTTGGGTAACTACGGGTTCGCCATCGGCATGTTCGCGCTTGGCCTCGGTGCATGGCAAATCCTGCTCGCCTTGGGAGTCGGCGCGGTCCTGCTGTTCCTTTTGCTGACGCTGTCGGGTTTCATGGGCCATAAGACTGGCGTCCCGTTCCCCGTCATGAGCCGCATCGCGTTCGGAATTCATGGCGCGCAGATCCCGGCCCTCATCCGTGGCGGCGTCGCGATCGCCTGGTTCGGAATCCAGACCTATCTGGCATCCCTGGTGCTCCGCGTCTTGCTAATTGCCCTGGCGCCCGGCCTCGCGGATCTGGACAAGGATTCCATTCTCGGGCTTTCGACCCTTGGCTGGGTCTCGTTCCTGTCCCTGTGGATTGTCCAGGTCATCATCGTCCGGTATGGGATGGACATGATCCGCAAGTACGAGGCTTTCGCCGGGCCGATCATCCTGGTCACTATGGCCGCGCTGGCCGCGTGGATGTTCCTGCAGGCCGGCGGTTCCATTGCGCTCTCGACCAAGGATGCCCTGACCGGGGGCGAGATGTGGCGGGAGATCTTCGCCGGTGGCGCGCTGTGGGTCTCCATCTACGCCACGTTTGTCCTGAACTTCTGCGACTTCACCCGATCCTCGACGACCCGCAAATCCATCATCAAGGGCAATTTCTGGGGAATCCCGGTCAACATGCTCTTCTTTGGCCTGATCGTCGTCGTTATCACCGGGGCCCAGTTCAAAATCAACGGCGTCGTGATCGGCAGCCCGTCGGATATCGTCCAGTCGATCCCGAACACCTTCCTCCTGGTGGCGGCAGCGCTGGCTCTCCTGGTTCTGACCATCGCGGTGAACCTGATGGCGAACTTCGTCGCGCCGATCTACGCACTCACCAACCTCATGCCAAAACGACTCAACTTCCGCAGTGCCAGCCTGCTCAGCGCGATCATCGGCCTGGTGATCCTGCCCTGGAACCTTTACAACAACCCGGCAGTCATCGTCTACTTCCTCGGGGGCCTGGGCGCGCTGCTGGGCCCGCTGTTCGGTGTCATCATGGCCGACTACTGGCTCATCCGGCGCACCCGGATCAACGTCCCTGAGCTTTATACCGAAGTCAGCAAGGGGTCCTACTTCTACAGCAAGGGCGTCAATATGAGGGCGGTGGCAGCTTTCATCCCGGCCGCACTCATTTCACTTCTCATTGCGTTCATCCCGGCTCTGCAGCCGGTCGCAGCCTTCTCCTGGTTCATCGGCGCCGGAATCGGAGCCCTCGCGTATTTCATCGTCGCTGACCGCAAACGGGAATTCCATGACGTCTCCGGGGAGCCCATCGCCGTCCCCAGCCTGCACTGACCCGCATAGCATCCAGGCCGGTCCGCCGCGGCAAGGCGGACCGGCCGTCACCCCCGACCCCCGCACCACAGAACCCGAAAGGCATCATGCGCATCCTCGTCGCCAACGTCAACACCACGGTTTCCATGACAGAATCAATCGCTGCCCAGGCCCGCGCGGCGGCCGCTGCCGGGACGGAGATCATAGGTCTCACGCCGCGATTCGGTGCGGATTCGTGCGAGGGTAACTTCGAAAGCTATCTGGCGGCCATTGCCGTCATGGACGTTGTCCTCGCCTATCCTGAGCCGTTCGATGCCGTCATTCAGGCCGGCTATGGCGAGCATGGCAGAGAAGGACTCCAGGAACTCCTTGACGTGCCGGTCATCGACATCACCGAAGCGGCAGCGAGCACCGCCATGTTCCTCGGTCACAAGTATTCGGTAGTCACCACCTTGGACCGCACGGTTCCGCTCATTGAGGACCGGCTGAAACTCGCCGGACTGGATGCCCGCTGCGCGTCGGTCCGGGCCAGTGGCCTCGGTGTCCTGGAACTCGAGGAGTTCCCCGGGCGTGCCGTCGAGGCAATCCTGGACCAGGCCCAACGCGCCGTCGAGCACGATAAGGCCGAGGTTATCGTCCTGGGGTGCGGCGGTATGTCCGGACTCGACGAGCAAATCCGCACACGTCTGGGCGTCCCCGTCGTCGACGGCGTCGCAGCCGCCGTGACGATCGCCGAGTCGCTCGTCCGCCTGGGGCTGAGCACATCGAAAATCCGCACCTTCGCCCCGCCCCGCCCCAAGGTAGTCACGGGATGGCCGTTTTCTTCAGCTCCGACGACCGGCGGCGCTGAAGCCCAAACCGGCGCTCGATAGAAAAATCTTCCGCAGGGGATTTTCCCGTGGACCCAGACAACCCAACAACCAGAAGTGCAGAGGAAAAATCAATGAGTGAATCGTCCAAACCAGACTATGACCTGGTCATCCGGGGCCGGCACATCCTCACTACTGCCGGGATCGTGGCCCGGGAGGTCGGGGTCCGGGGCGGGAAGATCGTGGCGATCGAGCCGCTGGGCAACGGCCTCACCGGCGCCGAGACCATCGAGCTGGCCGATGACGAGACCCTGATCCCCGGGCTGGTGGACACCCATGTGCACGTCAACGAGCCCGGCCGCACCGAGTGGGAGGGGTTCGCGTCCGCGACCCGGGCCGCCGCGGCCGGCGGGGTGACCACCATCATCGACATGCCGCTGAATTCCATCCCGCCCACCACCACGGTGGCAAACCTCAAACTCAAGCGGGAAGTCGCCGCGGACCAGGCGTTCGTGGACGTCGGCTTCTGGGGCGGCGCGGTCCCGGGAAACAAGGCGGACCTGCGGCCCCTGCATGACGAGGGCGTGTTCGGGTTCAAGTGTTTCCTGCTGCACTCCGGCGTGGACGAGTTCCCGCACCTGGAGGCGGACGAGATGGAGGAGGACATGGCCGCGCTGAAGTCCTTCGATTCGCTCATGATCGTCCATGCCGAGGATTCGCACGCGATCGACCGCGCGCCGCATCCGGGCGGCGACCACTATTCCACGTTCCTGGCCTCCCGCCCCCGCGGGGCCGAGAACAAGGCGATCGCCGAGGTGATCGAGC
Source organism: Arthrobacter sp. UYEF20 (assembly GCF_040546335.1). Lineage (NCBI taxonomy): Bacteria > Bacillati > Actinomycetota > Actinomycetes > Micrococcales > Micrococcaceae > Arthrobacter > Arthrobacter sp. UYEF20. The sequence continues at coordinate 6,740 of NZ_JBEPNP010000006.1, forward strand.
GGGCCCGCTGGACCGGGGCCCGCGCGCACATCCTGCACCTGTCCTCCTCGGACGCGCTGCCCATGATCGCCAGCGCAAAGCGCGACGGCGTCCGCCTCACGGTCGAGACCTGCCCGCACTACCTCACCCTGATGGCCGAGGAGATCCCCGACGGCGCCACCGCGTACAAGTGCTGCCCGCCGATCCGCGAGGCCGGGAACCGGGAACTGCTCTGGAAGGGCCTGCAGGAGGGCACCATCGACTGCATCGTCTCGGACCATTCCCCGTCCACCCTGGACCTGAAGGACCTGGACAACGGCGACTTCGCCGTCGCCTGGGGCGGGGTCTCCTCGCTGCAGCTGGGCCTGTCCCTGATCTGGACCGAGGCCCGGCACCGCGGCATCACCCTGGAACAGGTCCTGTCCTGGATGGCCGCCAAACCCGCAGAACTCGCCCGGCTGACCAACAAGGGCCAGCTGGCGCTCGGCTACGACGCCGACTTCTCCGTCTTCGCCCCCGACGAGGCCTACGTCGTGGACGTCACCAAACTCAAGCACAAAAACCCCATCACGCCCTACGACGGCAAGGCCCTCTCCGGCGTGGTCCGCAAAACCTACCTCCGCGGCACCCTGATCAACGGCCACACCCCCACCGGCAACCTCCTCCGCCGCGGCGGCATCTGAGGCTAAGGCACGCCAAGGTCGAAGCCCAGGGCCGCCATCCGGGCACTATTCCGTCGCCACGAGACCCACCCATGAGCAATGCTCCTCACCGTCAGGCCTTCGCCTTACGCCGGAACCTGCGTCCACGCCGCACCCGGCTCAGCTTCTTCCGCGGCCGCGGCCGCGATCGATTCGGCCAGAGTCGTGTCATTGCGCGAGATGAAGTAATGCACCGCGGCCGCCAGGATTGCTCCGATGAACCACGAGAAGGCAGAGAGGGCGGCAAATAGTGGACCGAGCGCGAAGACCACAGCAGGGACGGCCGAGACGAGGAACGAGATGACGGCCTTGGGATTCCAGCCGCGCGTATACGTGTAGTACCCCTGTTCCCTGAACAGGTCTCGAACCAGCACGCGCTGCTTGCGGAGCACGTAGTAGTCGGTCATGATGATCCCGAAGAGCGGCCCGAGCAGTGCTCCGAGCCCTCCGAGGAAAAGGTTGATCACGACGGGACTGTTGAACAGGTTCCAGGGCGTGATGACGAGCGCGATCATTGCGGCGATCAGGCCACCGCGTTTGAAGTCGATCTTCGAGGGCCAGACGTTCGCGAGGTCGTAGGCCGGCGAGACGAAGTTCGCCACGACATTGATGCCCAGCGTTGCGACAGCGAAAGTGACCGCCCCGAGCAGAAGCGCCCAGATGCTATCGATCCGCCCGACGATCTCGACCGGGTCGTAGATGTGCTCCCCGTAGACCTTGAATGTTCCGGCGGTGACGACGACGGAGACCACGGAGAAGGCAATGAAGTTCACCGGCAGCCCCCACACGTTCGCCGTGCGCACCGCTTTGCGAGATGGTGCGAAGCGGGAGAAGTCGCAGAAGTTGAGCATCAGGGTGGAGAAGTACGTCACCGTCAGCGCTATGGCGGCAAAGAAGGCATGGGTGACGCCCCATTCCGCCTTTCCCCCGGGCAAGTCGAAGGAAATGTTCCAGCCCGCGTTGATCAGGATGTAGACGACCAGCAGGGCCATCACCACCCAGACGGCCGGGCCGGCCCAGTCCTGGAACCTCCGGATCGTCTCCATGCCGTTTCGAAGCAGCAGAAGCTGGAGCGACCACATCAGCAGGAAGGCCAGCCAGCCTAGGGTGGATTCGCCCAGGAAGTTGTTCTCCGTCAGGCCTTTGAGCTCGGGCCAGATCCTCAGGGCGATGATGACGACGGCGCGGGAGGCGAGCCACGTCTGGATGCCGTACCAGGCGATTGCCACGAGGGCACGGATCAGGGCCGGCAGGTTGGCGCCGAACGTTCCAAACGAGACCCGCGCGAGCACCGGGTAGGGAACGCCTGTCTTCTGGCCGGCGTAGCCGGAGAGGTTCATCAGGAAAAAGACGAGGATGATCCCCACCACCAGTGCGAGGAACACCTGCCAGGCGCCCAGGCCCAACGCGAAGAGGCCAGCGGCGAAGGTGTAACCGCCAAGTGAGTGAATGTCGGACATCCACATCGCGAACAGGGAGTAAAAACCCCACGTACGATGTTCGGCCGGTGCGAGGTCCTCGTTGTAGAGACGTCGACTGGCCCCCGAGGGAATTGCGTGAGACATCTAGTCCCCACTTCCTAACTCCCCCATGCTGAGAGTAAATTCTTGAGCCCCACCCGACATGGGATCTACGAATAGAGTCCCCCGTAACGCCAACATACGCCAAGATACCCAGCTTGGCGATGGCCAGGTAGACCGGGCCCCTATCGACCTCAAATCATGACCTGCTGAGCCAAGCGCCGCACCAGCGCTGCCGGCGCTCGTCCGGTGCCCGGCTCACCCGAGTTCGCCCTGCAGGTTCCGGTGCGCCGCCTCCAGCCACAGCTCGCGGGCGCGGCTCGTGTGGAAGAGCGGATCGAGTTGCAGGAGCTGGCGGACGACGGCGGCGCGACCGGCGGCGAAGTCGTCGTCGCCGATGTGCGCAAAATCCTGCCGGATGGCGGCCAGATAGCGGGCGTAGGCTGCCGGTTCCCCGCCGAGAACGGAAAGGTCCGCGTCGCTGAGCAGGGCGGCGGCGTCGTCCCCGGGGTCCGGGCGGTGGCCCGCCGTCATCCTCACCAGGCGGGCCACCTCCTCAGCCTCGCCGTCAGGCAGCCCCGCCTGCCGTAGCCGGTCCTCGGCCAGCCGGGCGGACTCCTCCTCGTCCTGGCCGGCGATGCCGCGGTAGACGGCGTCGTGGAACCAGGCGGCCAGTAACACGGTGCGGGGCGGATCGGCGGGCTCCGTCAGCAGGTCAAGCGCCTCCAGGACGGCCAGGAGGTGGGTGCGGCCGTGGTACCGGCGGTGCTCCTCACCCCAGCGGTCCAGGAGGTCAAGGAAGAGCGCATCGTGGTCCGGGAGGACCTCGTTCCAGCGGTGGAGCAGCGGGAGTTTCAGGGAGCCGCTGCGCCGGCGGGCAGGGATCCGCAGGCCGTTGGCGATCAGCTTGCGGACCAGGATTCGTCCCTCCACCGGGACGGCCCCGGCCGCCACGAGGGCGCCGTACCGGGCCTCGGCGACGTCGTAGTGGTCGCCGTCGAACGCCCGTTCCGGGATGCCGGCCGCCGCCGCGAAGGCGTGCAGTTCCTCCAGCGAGGTGTCCGAGATCAGGTGCGAGAAGTGGGTTCCATGGGCAGGCCAGAGCGGCGGATCCAGGTAGACGGCCATGGGGGAAGTCTAGTGCGGGCGGCTGCGAAGGCCCTGGCCTTTTTCATTCAGCCGCGTCTCGTGCTCTGCCTGCTCGATCGCCTCGGGCGTGACGTGCTCGGCACCGCCGGAATTCCAGGCCTTGATCGCCGCCCAGCCCACCGCCACCAGGGGCACGGACAGGATGGCCCCTATGATCCCGGCCAGGATGGTTCCGGCGGTGAGCGCCAGCAGGATGACGAGGGCGTGCACGTTGAGCGCCTGGCCATGACGACGGGCTGCAGGAAGTTCCCCTCGAGCTGATTGACGGCGATCACCACTATGACGACGATGAGTGCAGCGACCGGACCGTTTGCGACGAGTGCCACGAGGGCTGCGAGGACGCCGGCCAGGGTGGCGCCGATCAGCGGGATGAACGCGCCGATGAAGACGATCGCGGCCAGCGGGAGGGCGAGGGGTACGCCCATGACGAGCAGTGCCAGGCCGATGAAGAATGAGTCCACCAAAGCCACGATGGCGGTGCCGCGTACGTAGCCGCCGAGCACGGTGAGGCTCTTCTGCCCCACCCGACGTGCCTTGACGAGACGCTCGCCCTTGAACGCGCGCAGCACAAAGGCCCAGATGCGCTCGCCGTCCTTGAGGAAGAAGAACAGGATGACGGCCATGAGCGCGGCGCCGGTGACGAAGTTGCCGGTGGCGCTCAGCCCGGTGATGGCGCCGGCGCCCACGGTGCTGCTCGTGGCGAAGTCGACGACGGCGTCCCTCGCCTGCTGGATCTGCTGGTCGTCGACCGGGATGGGCCCGTTGCGCACGAACGCGTGGACTTTGTCGAAGCCCTCGGTGGCCTTGCTGGCAAGCTCGCCTGCCTGGCCCATGACGGCGAAAACGATGCCGGTGATGAGGCCGCCGAAAGCCAGCACGAGGATAAGGAAGGAGAATGTGGTTGCGACAGTGCCTGGCCACCCCTTGCGGCGCAGCCAGTGCACGAAGGGTGCGATCGCGGCGGCAAGGATCAGCGCCAGCACCGCCGAAATCACGACGAGCTGCACCTGGATCAGTGCGTACGCTGCCACCGCAGCCAGGACCAGCAGCAGCAGGACCTGTGCGGTCCTGATGCTGGCGCGGCCGAGGCTGTCGGTCCAGGGGGTTGTCTGTTCCGGACTGCCCATGCTTTTGTTTCTCCCGTGTCGGATGGTCAAGTGGCTACCTGGCAACCGTCTCACGGCACGGCGGAGCGGGTCACCGGGAAAGCCCAGAAGACGCGATGCATCCTCTCGAATCTGCGGACAATTGCATCCTATGAATTCGCATTTGCGGGTTATAGTTGGGTCATGCCTAATATTCGCGTTTCCGAGGCGGCCCGGTTCCTGGGCGTCAGCGACGACACCGTGCGCCGCTGGACCGAGAACGGAAGCCTGACGCCCTTGAAGGACGACGCCGGCCGGCTGGCCGTGGACGGGCTGGAGCTCGCCCGGCTTGCCCGGGAACAGGCCCAGCTTCCGGATGACCCGGCCAAGGTGGGCAGCTCGGCCCGGAACCGCTTCGTCGGGCTGGTCACCGCCATCACTGCGGACACCGTGATGGCCCAGGTGGAGCTGCAGTGCGGGCCCTTCCGGGTGGTGTCCCTGATGAGCAGCGAGGCTGTGCGGGAGCTGGGGCTGGAGCTCGGATCGGTCGCGACCGCCGTCGTCAAGGCCACCACGGTGATCATTGAAACTTCGAAAGGCAAGAGCGTCATATGAGAATTCCGCGCAAGGGCATCCCGACATTTCTTGTCGTAGGCGTCGTCCTGGCCGCCGGCCTCACCGGGTGCGCCACCGGTACGCCCGCCGCGACGGGCGGCTCATCTTCCGCCGCTACCGGCGCGTCGGAGGGCCCCAAACCCTCGGGGACCATCACGGTCTTCGCCGCGGCTTCGCTTAAGGCCACCTTCACCAAGCTTGCCGGTGATTTCGAGGCCAAGAATCCGGGAACCAAGATAGCGTTCAGCTTCGCCGGGTCCTCGGACCTCGTCACCCAGATCAGCCAGGGCGCGCCGGCGGATGTGTTTGCCTCCGCCGATACCAAGAACATGGCCAAGCTCTCCGACGCTTCGCTGGTGGAAGGATCGCCCAGGAATTTCGCCACCAACGTGCTGACCATTGCCGTACCGCCGGCCAACCCGGCGTCAGTCGGCTCCTTTGCGGATCTCGCCAAGCCGGGAGTGAAGGTTGTCATCTGCGCGAGCCAGGTGCCCTGCGGCGCGGCCACGAAGACGGTCGAGAAGGAAACCGGCATCACCCTGAAGCCGGTAAGTGAGGAATCGTCCGTGACCGATGTCCTGGGCAAAGTCATTTCCGGAGAGGCCGACGCCGGGCTGGTCTACGTCACGGACGTCAAGGCTGCCGGGGACAAGGTGAAGGAAGTCCCCTTCGCCGAGGCGGCCAAGGCCGTGAACATCTACCCCATCGCCGCGGTACGGACCAGCAGGAACAAGGACCTGGCGGCGGCGTTCATTGCGGAGGTCGCCGGTCCCGAGGGCAAGAAGGTCCTGGGCGACGCCGGCTTCGGCGCCCCGTAGGGCACGGTGAACCACCGGACCGTCAGCGCCTACAGCGGGATTCCACGCTGGGTGGTGGCCGTTGCCGTCGTCGGGGCGCTGTTCGTGCTGCTGCCGCTCGCGGCCATGGTGGCCAAGGTCAACTGGCCCCAGTTCATCCCGCTGGTCACCTCGGAGGCGTCCCTCACCGCCCTGGGGCTCAGCCTCCGCACCGCGGCCGCGAGCACCGTGCTGTGCGTGCTGCTCGGTGTGCCGCTGGCGCTCGTTCTGGCCCGCGGCCACTTCCGCGGACAATCGCTGCTGCGCTCCTTCGTCCTGCTGCCGCTGGTCCTGCCTCCGGTGGTGGGCGGCATCGCATTGCTCTACACCTTCGGCCGGCAGGGCCTGCTGGGCAAGAGCCTCGAGGTGGCGGGAATCCAGATCGCGTTCTCCACGACGGCGGTGGTGCTGGCCCAGACCTTCGTGGCCCTGCCGTTCCTCGTGGTCAGCCTGGAGGGCGCCCTGCGCTCCGCCGGCAGCCGGTACGAGGCTGTCGCCGCAACGCTCGGCGCGCGCCCCACCACGGTGCTGCGCCGCGTCACGGTACCGCTGGTCCTCCCCGGGCTCGCCTCGGGCGCGGTGCTGTCGTTCGCGCGGAGCCTTGGCGAGTTCGGCGCCACCCTCACCTTCGCCGGCAGCCTCCAGGGGGTCACCCGGACCCTGCCGCTGGAGATCTACCTGCAGCGGGAGACCGACGCCGACGCCGCCGTCGCGCTCTCCCTGCTGCTCGTTGCGGTGGCGGTGATCGTCGTCGGGCTGTCCTACCGGCGGCCGGCACCTGGAGGGTCCGGCAGCCCGGGTTCCAGGACTGCAGCGGTCCGCAGCGCCGGCGCAGGGGAGCGGGTGTCCGTATGACGTTCACTCTCGACGCCGCCGTCGCCGCCCGCCGCTTCGAAGTGTCCTTGAGCCTGGGGCCGGAGGAGACAGTTGCCGTGCTCGGACCGAACGGGGCCGGTAAATCCACCCTGCTCTCGGTGATTGCGGGTCTGCTCCGCCCGGATATCGGCCGGGCCGAGATGGACGGCAAGGTCCTGTTCGACCTACAGCCGAACGGCCGGGGACGTTGGACCGCTCCGCACCACCGCGGGACGGCCCTGCTGGCACAGGAGGCCCTGCTTTTCCCGCACCTGAGCGCGCTCGAGAACGTGGCCTTCGGGCCGCGGAGCGCGGGCGTTCCCAAGGCCGAAGCGCGGGAGGCCGCCCGGCACTGGCTCGCCGAGGTCGACGCTGCTGACCTCGCGGCACGACGCCCCGCGGAGCTCTCCGGAGGGCAGGCCCAGCGCGTGGCGGTGGCCCGTGCGCTCGCGGCCAGCCCTGAGGTGCTGCTGCTGGACGAACCGATGGCCGCCCTGGACATCCACGCGGCACCGCTGCTGCGCCGGCTGCTCAAACAGGTCCTCGCGGGCCGGCGGGCCATCATCGTCACCCACGACGTGCTGGACGCGTACATGCTGGCGGATCGCGTGGTGGTGATGGAGGGCGGCCGGATCACCGAGGAAGGCCCCACCCGTGATGTCCTCCGGCGGCCGCGCAGCAGCTTCGCCGCGGGACTCGCGGGACTCAACCTGGTGTCCGGAACCGTGACCTCAACGGGGATTCGTTCCATAGAGGGCCTGGAGTTCGCCGGCCAGCACGATGCCCCGCTCGCCGCAGGGCAGGCGGGAGTGGCAGCCTTCCCGCCGTCGGCCGTGTCAGTTTTTCTGAACGAGGCGCACGGCAGCCCGCGGAACTCCTACCCTGTGACCATCACGGATCTGGAGCCGCACGGGGATCAGATCAGGGTCCGGGCCGGGGAACTGTCCGCCGATGTGACGCCTGCGGCCTCCGCGGACCTGGGCCTGGCGCCCGGCCTGGACGTCTACTTTGTGGTCAAGGCCGCCGCGGTGGCCATCTATCCGGCATAGCGGGTTACTCGCGGGCGCTGCGGACCGGGTGCTGGCTGACGATGGAGACCCGGTTGAACGCGTTCATGGTGATGACGAGCCAGCTCACGGCGGAGAATTCCTGGGCCGTGAGGTGCTTCCTGGCGGCGGAACCTTCGCGTTCCCGGGCATGGGCATCGGAGATGTTCGTAACGGCCTCGGCGAGCGTCAGCGCTGCGCGTTCCTTCTGCGTGAACAGCGCGGTGTCACGCCAGGCGGCAAGCACGGCCAGGCGCTGGGCCGTTTCGCCGTTCTTCACCGCATCGCCGACGTGCAGGTCCAGGCAGTACGCGCAGCCGTTGATCTGGGAGATGCGGACGTTCAACAGTTCAATCAGCGTCCGGTCCAGGCCTGCCTCCTCGGCGGCTTCTTTGGCTTTCAGTCCCAGCCCGTTGAGCGCACGCCAGGCCGCGGGGTGTTCCTTGTCGAGGAAAACACTTCGTGCTGGAGTCTCGTGCGGCGCCGTCGGTTGGTCCATGGTTCCCAGATTACCCACGCTTCCCGACGACCGCCCACGTGTTGCGTGACAAATTTGTCAAACATGTGACAAGCTACACAGGCGGAAGATCCCCGATCCGGTGATCGGCTCCTTGGGGGAGCCGACCGCCGGATCGCTTTCTTGAGGGCGAAGGTCCCCCGCGAGGGACATGTCCACTGGGCTGGTCTGGTCGGGGCCCATGTGGGGACATTCCAGTCCTTGGCTCAGGAATTGGGCATGCTGGGGTTATGTCCTGTGGCCAGAGCTAGCGGGGGCATGTCCGGTGGCCCGCACCAGCCGCGCACCCGCAGCGGCCATCGCCGACGCCTCACCGGCGACGATGATGCCGGCAAAGTGCTCGGCGTAGCCGCCCAGGTCTGCGTCCACGGAGCCGACGACGGCGTACACCGGCTTGGTGCCGCAGCGGGCGAGGACGGCGGCGATGATCTTCCCTTGACCGGTCTGGGAATCCAGCCGGCCCTCGCCGACCACCACGGCCGTGCAGGCAGTGAGCTGCGCATCGAAATCCAGCAGGTCCAGCACATAGTCGGCGCCGGACACCAGCCTCGCTCCGTAGCGGGCCCACATCCCGCCGGAGAACCCGCCGGCCGCGCCGGTCCGGTCCACCGGGCGGGGGTCACGGCCGTATTTGACGGCAAAGCGCCCGGCAAGCAGCTCGAGCCGGCGGGTGAGTGCCACAACCGTGGCCGCGCCGGCGCCCTTTTGCGGACCGAACACCCGGGCGGCGTCGGCAAAGCGGGTGGTGACGTCGCTGAGGATCACAACTTCCGCACCGCTGAGGCCGCCGCGCTCCTCCATCGCGGCGATGGGGCCGGCCCCGCCGTCGGTCGTGGCGGATCCGCCGGCCGCGACCAGCAGCCGGCGGGCGCCGAGCCGGGCGGCCTCCGCCATCAGAACTCCGGTGCCGTAGGTGCTGGCGGCCACCGGATCCCGGTCCCCGGCGGAAGGCAGGTTAAGCCCGATGGCAAAGGCCAGCTCGACGACGGCGGTGCCGTCGTCGGTCAGGCCGATCACAGCATCGACGGCGTCGCCCCACGGCCCCACGGTGCTGATCCTCCGCGGCCGGGCGTCCAGGCCCCGGACCAGCACCTCGAAGGTTCCCTCGCCGCCGTCGGCCACGGGCAGTTCGACGGCGGTGCCGCCGGCCGAGCGGATCCCGGCGGCAATGTGCGCCGAGACTTCGGCCGCGGTATAGGTCCCCTTGAAGCTGTCCGGGGCCACGAGGATGGTCATGCGTTCAGAAACCTACCTTGTCCCGGCCCTTGAGCTGCAGCATCTGACGCGCCTCATCCGGGGTGGCGATCTCGAAGTTGAGGGCTTCCAGGATGGTGCGGATCCGGGTGACCTGTTCGGCGTTGGAGGTGGCCAGCTGGCCGGGGCCGATCCAGAGGGAATCCTCCAGGCCCACCCGGACGTGGGAGCCCATGGCCGCGCCGATCGTGGCCAGCGGCATCTGGTTCTTGCCGGCGCCCAGGATGGACCATTCGTAGTCCCCGCCCAGCAGCCGGTCCGCCGTGCGGCGCATGTGCATGAGGTCCTCCGGGTGTGCGCCGATCCCGCCGAGCAGGCCGAAGACCGACTGGACAAACAGCGGTCCCTTGGCGAGGCCGCGGGCGTGGAAGTGGGCCAGGTTGTTCAGGTGCGAGATGTCGTAGCACTCGAACTCGAAGCGCGTACCGTTCTCATTGCCGATGCCGAGGATGGTCTCGATGTCCTGGAAGGTGTTCTTGAAAACCAGGTCGCGGCTCTTCTCGAGCCCCTCCCGCTCCCAGTCGTGGCCGAACTCGGTGAAGCGCTCGAGCATCGGGTAGAGCCCGAAGTTCATCGACCCCATGTTGAGCGAGGCGAGCTCCGGCTTGAACAGCGCCGCCGGCTGCATGCGCTCCTCCACCGTCATGTGGGGCGAGCCGCCGGTGGTGATGTTGATGACGGCGTCGGTGTTGCGCTTGAGCTTGTCCAGGATCGGGGCGAAGTGCTCCGGGTCCTGGGAGGGCCGGCCGTCCCTGGGATCGCGGGCGTGCATGTGCACAATCGCGGCTCCGGCCTCGGCGGCGCCGAGGGCGGCGTCGGCGATCTCGTCCGGGGAGACCGGCAGGTACCGGGACATGGACGGGGTGTGGATGGCGCCGGTGACGGCGCTGGTGATGATGACTTTGCGTGCAGCAGCCATGGGAAGGTCTCCTTGGGTAGGCCAGGTCTTAGGTGGGCTGGATCAGTAGAGTTTTTCGGTGTTGCCGTCGACGGCCAGCGCCTGGCCGTTGACGTTGCGGGCCAGATCGCTGGCGGCGAAGGCCGCCATGTTGGCGATGTCCTCGGCCTCGATCAGCCGTCCCAGCGAGGACTGGTTGAGATAGAGCCCGGAGACCTGGTCCGCCGGCAGGCCGAGCATTTCCGCCTTGGCCGCGATGACCGCGTCGATCCGGGGCCCGTTGACGGCACCGGGGCAGATGGCGTTGACGCGGATTCGGTCCGGACCGAGTTCGATCGCGAGCGTCTTGGTCAGCCCGACGACGGCCCACTTCGATGCCGAATAGGCGCTGCGCCCGGCCATTCCCAGCCGCCCGGCGGCCGAGGAGAGGTTCACGATGGACGCGTCCCGGCCCTCCCGCAGCATTGAGAGGGCGTGCTTGATGCAGAAGAACTGGCCGTGGATGTTGACGTCGAAGGTCGCCTTCCAGGCCGCCGTGTCCAGCGTCTCGAGCGGACCGGTGGGCCCGGCGATGCCGGCATTGTTGACGAGGATGTCCAGGCCTCCCAGTTCTTCCTTGACGGTGGCCATGAGCCAGCGGACCTGCTCCTCGTCGGAGACGTCGTTGACGGCCGCGGCGAGGCCGTGGACGCGGGCCTTCTCGACGGCGTCGGGGTCAATGTCTGCCACGAAGACAGTGGCGCCGAGTTCCTGGAACTTGTTGGCGATCGCCAGGCCGATGCCGTTGGCACCGGCGGTGACGAGGACCCTTTTTGAGGTGAAATCCATGACTAGTCCTTGGGTTGGGGTAGCTGAGGGAAAGCGGCGGACCGGCTGCGTCAGTGCGCGGCCGGGATGCCTTGGGGCGTCTCCGTGCCCCGCTTGAGCAACAGGGACAGGATCGCGCCGAGGGTGCACATGCCGACGATGAACCAGAGCCCGGAGAGTTTGGAGCCCGTGGCGTCCTGCATCAGACCCATGACGTACGGGCCGAGGAAGCCGCCGCAGAGGCCGATGGTGTTGACGAAGGCGATGCCGCCGGCGAGGGCGGCACCGGTGAGCCGGGTGGCCGGGTAGGTGAAGAGGATCGGCTGCAGGGCGAAGAAGTTGAAGGCGGCGAGGCAGAAACCGATCATGCCGAGCACGGGGCCGCCGACGGCGCCGAGGGTGAAGCCGGCGATAATGCCGATCATCGTTCCCGTAACGAGCATCCGGGAGCGCCGGCCGTCGGTGGCGAAACGCGGGACCAGGAGGGCACCGGCAGCGGAGAAGATCCACGGGATGGCCGTGAGCAGGCCGATCTGCAGCGGATTGAGCTTGCCGTAGGTGCCGATGATGGAGGGCAGGAAGTAGGACAGCGCGTAGACCGCGATCTGGTGGGTGAAGTAGATGCCCACCACGAGGAGGATCTGCCTGTCCTTCAGGACATCGCGGAGGCGGTGGTTGCCGGAAGCTTCCGCGCCGGCCTTCTCCTCGGCAGCGATGCGGGCCTCGAGGTCGGTGGCTTCTTCGGCGGTGAGGAACGTGGCCTTGGTGGGCCGGTCCGGAAGCTTCTTCCAGACGACGTAGGCGAGGACGCAGGCCGGCAGGCCTTCGATGATGAACATCCACTGCCAGCCGTGCAGGCCCGCGAAGCCGTCGAGGGTCAGCAGCAGGCCGCCGAGCGGTGCGCCGACAATGTTGGCGATGGAGACGCCCAGCAGGAACATGCCGTTGGCCTTGGCGCGGTCCTTGACCACAAACCATTGCGTCAGGAAGTACATGACGCCGGGGAAGAGCCCGGCCTCGGCCACGCCGAGCAGCATCCGCATGATGTAGAAGGACCACTCGCCCTGCACGAACGCCATGCAGGCGGAGATGATGCCCCAGGTGATCATGATCCGCATGATCCAGAAGCGCGCGCCGACCTTGTGCATGATCAGGTTGGACGGGATCTCGGACAGGGCGTAGGTCAGGAAGAACAGCCCGGCACCGATGCCGAAGGCGGTGGCGGAGAGGCCGAGATCGATCTCCAACCGGTCCTTGGCCATGCCGATGTTGGTGCGGTCCAGGAAAGCCATGATGTAGGCGCCGATCAGGAGCGGCATGACTCGGCGGAGAATCACGCCGTTAATTTCCTGCGGTGTGCGCATCTTCGTTGGTGCGGATACAACTGACATGGGTCTTCGTCCTTGAATTTGGGGTCAGGGTTGGTGGCCAGGAACAGTGGGCAGCCGGGTGGCCGGGCAGCCTCATTGGGGCCGGGCGGGCTGCCCGGAAGAAGGTGATGGAGTGTGGCTAGCCGGCGGGCGGCGTGCAGCCGCAGGTCCGCCCGATATGCAGGCGGTGCCGGCAGATCTTGGTGTTGTAGGTGCTGGACGGGGCTTCGATGCGTTTGAGCAGCATGGTGAAGGCCTCGTGGGCCATTTCCTGCTGCGGCTGGACGATGCTGGTGAGGTTGATCAGCCCGGAGCGGCTGTGCGGCAGTCCGTCGCAGCCGGCGACGGCCACGTCCTCCGGGATCCGGAGCCCCCGGGAGAGGGCATACTCCATCACGCCGATGGCCAGTTCGTCACTGCCGCACACCACGGCCTGCGGGGGCCTGCCGCTGGAGAACAGCCGTTCGGCCGCCAGCCGGCCGCCCTCGTTGTTGACCCGGGTGCTGATTTTTCGGTCGCCGCTGATGGTGATGCCGGCCGCGGCGGCAGTGCGGACGAAGGCCTGTTCGCGGGCCAGGGATGCGGTGGAGAATCGGGGGCCGATCACGGTGGCGATCTCCGTGAAACCGTGGCTCAGCAGGTGCTGCATCAGTGTCGTTGCCGCGGCGTCGTCGTCGATTCCGACAAAGTCCGAGTCGAGGAAGTCGGCGCGGCGCGAGAGGCAAACATACGGGATCCGGGCCGCCCGCAGGGTACGCAGGGCCGTGGCGTCATCCCGGAGTGATGCGGCCAGGATGATCCCGTCCACATTGCGGTGGGCGAGCGTCGCGGTGACCTGGGCGAGGACGTCGGGATCGTCCTGCGTGGTGGCGACAAACACTTCGTAGCCGGATTCGGCGGCGGCGGAAATGATGCCCTGGGCCCAGCGCGGAAACATCGGATTGATGATATTCGGCAGGATCAGGCCGACCACGCGGGTCCGCTGCAGGTCGGTTGACTGCGAGGACTTACGGGGCCTGAAGCCCAGCTCGTTCGCCACATGGATGATGTGGCGTCGGGTTTCCGGCGAAACGCCGCCCTTGCCGTTGAGTACGTAGGACACCGCCGCTGAGGAAACCCCTGCGGCCCGGGCGACGGAAGCGGCGGATACCGGCGTAGCGGGGCGATCAGCGGCAACCGTGGTGGCGTCCTTGCGCATCTCCGTCCTCCTTCGCTCTCGTTGTTGTCCCTGTGACCTCAGTTACATTAGGTAAGCGCCCGAGTGTTAAGCAACGTTAAGTAATTTTATCCGCTGGCGGGGCGCGGCGGGGGATATGTCCATTGGCCGTCCTCGGACCCTAGGACGACATGTCCATTCTTCCGATCCGATCCGTAGGGACATGTCCATTCCAGGCCCCGGACAATGGGCATAGCGGGACTATGCCCATTGGCCAGGCCTAGCGGGGGGCATGTCCCGGGGTCCGCACCAGCCCGGCCGGCCCGGAACCGCCGGCCCGACCCGCCGGCCCGGGGTCCGCACCAGGACGGCACTGGACGGCACTGGACGGCACTGGACAGTGGGTCCGCCGTGGGTAAACATGGATCCAGGGGTGTCAGGACAGAGTTGAGCGGGTTAGACTCAACTTTGATAACAGCACCATTCCGGCAGGAGCTCCCTTTGGACGCCAAATTCACCACCAAGAGCCAGGAGGCTCTTTCGGCAGCAGCCATGAACGCCTCGACGGCAGGGAACCCGCAGCTCGAACCTGCGCACCTGCTCAAGGCGCTCATGGACCAGCGGGAGGGTGTCGCCGTCGCGCTTCTCCGCGCCACGGGCACCGACCCGGAGGCCGTCAGCGTCCAGGCGAGCACCGCCATCAAGGCGCTCCCCTCCACGTCGGGCAGTTCCGTGCAGCAGGCCCAGCTCTCCCGGAGCGCCATGCAGGCCATCAAGAACGCCCAGAACGAGGCCGAGCAGCTCGGGGACACCTTCGTGTCCACCGAGCACCTGCTGCTGGGGCTTTCGGCCGGGAGCGACGGCGTCGGAAAGCTCCTGCGCGACGCCGGTGCCTCCCATGAGGCGCTGCTCGCCGCCCTGCCCGGCGTCCGCGGTAACCGCAAGGCGGACAACCCGGACCCGGAGAACACCTTCAAGGCGCTGGAGAAGTTCGGATCGGACCTGACCGCCATGGCCCGTGCGGGGAAACTGGACCCCGTGATCGGGCGCGATACGGAGATCAGGCGGGTCATGCAGGTGCTGAGCCGCCGCACCAAGAACAATCCCGTCATCATCGGTGAGCCCGGCGTGGGCAAGACGGCGGTGGTCGAGGGACTCGCCCAGCGGATCGTGGCCGGCGACGTGCCCGAAAGCCTCCGCGGCAAGACCCTCGTCGCCCTGGACCTCGCCTCCATGGTCGCGGGCGCCAAATACCGCGGCGAGTTCGAGGAGCGGCTTAAGGCTGTCCTGGAGGAAATTAAGAACTCGGAGGGCCGGATCGTCACCTTCATCGACGAGCTCCACACGGTGGTGGGCGCGGGCGCGACGGGGGAGAGCTCCATGGACGCCGGCAACATGCTCAAGCCCATGCTGGCCCGCGGTGAGCTGCGGCTGATCGGCGCAACGACCCTGGACGAATACCGCGAGCACATCGAGAAGGATCCAGCCCTGGAACGACGATTCCAGCAGGTCTACGTCGGTGAGCCCAGCGTCGAGGACACCATCGGCATCCTGCGCGGGCTCAAGGAACGGTACGAGGCGCACCACAAGGTGGCCATTGCGGACTCGGCGCTCGTGGCAGCCGCGACACTGTCCAACCGCTACATCTCCGGGCGCCAGCTGCCGGACAAGGCCATTGACCTGGTGGACGAGGCCGCGTCCCGGCTGCGCATGGAGATCGACTCGGCGCCGGAGGAGATCGACCAGCTGCGCCGCGCCGTGGACCGGCTGACCATGGAGGAGCTGGCCCTCGCCAACGAAAAAGACGCCGCCTCAGTGGAACGGCTCGCGGCACTCCGGGCGGACATGGCGGACAAGAAGGAACAACTGGCCGCCCTCAACGCCCGCTGGGAAGCCGAGAAGGCCGGCCTGAACCGGGTGGGCGAACTGAAGGCCAGGCTGGATGAACTCCGCTCTGCCGCGGACAAATACCAGCGCGAAGGCGACCTCGAGGCGGCCTCCCGGATCCTGTACGGCGAACTGCCCGCGCTGGAGCGTGAGCTCAATGCCGCCGCGGAAGCGGAGTCGGCCCGCGTGGCCGGCGGCGCCCCCAAGCAGGAACTCATGGTGGCCGACGAGGTCACGGCAGAGGACATCGCCGAGGTCATTTCGGCCTGGACCGGGATCCCGGCCGGCCGGATGCTGCAGGGCGAAAGCCAGAAGCTTCTGCACATGGAGGAGATCCTGGGGAAGCGCCTGATCGGCCAGTCGAAAGCCGTGGCCGCCGTATCCGATGCTGTCCGCCGTGCGCGTGCCGGCGTCAGCGACCCCAACCGGCCCACCGGATCCTTCCTCTTCCTGGGCCCCACGGGCGTGGGCAAGACCGAGCTGGCCAAGGCCCTTGCCGACTTCCTGTTCGACGACGAACGCGCCTTGGTGCGCCTGGACATGTCCGAATACTCGGAGAAGCACACCGTGGCCCGGCTCGTCGGCGCCCCTCCCGGGTATGTGGGCTACGAGGAAGGCGGCCAGCTGACCGAGGCCGTCCGGCGCCGGCCCTACTCCGTGCTGCTGCTGGACGAGGTGGAGAAGACCCACCCGGAGGTCTTCGATATCCTCCTGCAGGTGCTCGACGACGGCCGGCTGACGGACGGACAGGGCCGCACCGTGGACTTCCGCAACGTGATCCTGGTGCTCACGTCCAATCTGGGCAGCCATTTCCTGATCGACCAGACCATGGACGCGGCGGCGAAGCGGGCAGCTGTCCTGGCCACCGTCAACGCCTCCTTCAAGCCCGAGTTCCTGAACAGGCTCGACGAGATTGTGCTGTTCGATGCCCTGACCGTGGATGAACTGGCCCGGATTGTGGAACTGCAGGTGGCCGAGCTGTCCCGCCGCCTCCACGGCCGCCGGTTGAGCCTCGAGGTGACGGACGGCGCGCGGGCCTGGCTGGCCATGTCCGGCTTCGACCCCGTCTATGGGGCCCGGCCGCTGCGCCGGCTCGTGCAGAAGGAAATCGGCGATCGCCTCGCCAAGGCCATCCTGGTGGGGGAGATCGCCGACGGCGACACCGTGCTGGTGGACACCGCTGCCGACGTCGAGGAACTCACCGTTGAGGGGCTTGAGGCCCTCAGCGGGCCCGACGGCGGCCCTCCCGCCGGCAGCGGGCTCTCGGTCCGCCGGAAGGAGTAGGCGGCAGGACCGCTTTGGCGCAAGGTCCCCCTGCCGGGCGTTCGGATCCGGCCCGGGCTCCCCTGGAGCCCCGGTCAGGGACGCAGGGACTCCATGATGACGTTCCCGGTCTTGGCGACGACGTAGCAGTCCACCCGGCGGTCGCCCTTTTCCCAGCTGCTGGAACTCGGGTAGGCGTTACGCTGCAACAATTCGTAGTTGGTGGCAGCATCCGCCAGCCGCGCATTGCGGCACGTCTCGCGGCCTTTGTCCTTCAGCTCGTTCAGGCGGGGATAGGCGTCGGAGCCCTCGTAGTGGTGGACGGCGATGAGCTGGGCCGAGTGCCCGGTGTCGCAGGGCACCACGGTGGACTGCGGCGCATCCGGGTCAAAATTCTTGAAGCAGTCGCCGAGCTGGAAGTCCAAGGGGCTGACGCCTTCCAGCGGAAGCGTCCCGCGGCTGGCAGGAGCAGGCGAGGAAGCGGCTGCAGCCGGAGCGGGCGGGCCTTCCGCCGCGGAGGGCTTCGCGCCGATGAACGTCGCGGAGAGCAGCCAGACCAGGAGCCCCAGCACGACGGCCCCGGCCCCGGCAGCTACGATCTTCGGCATGCCCTGCCGCCTGACCCAGCCGTCCAGGAGGGCAGCCCTCCGGGCGAGCACGGCGCCCGCGTCCGACCAGCGCGGGCCAGCCTTGCGGCTGTGCTCGCGGGACACCGGCAGTACCGAAGGACGCAATGGCCGCGGAGGGGTGGAGGGCGCCGCGGAAGGCAGGTCCGCCGGCGGGTCCGCTGGCGGGACGGCTGGTGTGACAGCGGGTGGGACAGCTGGCAGGTCCGCTGGCGTGACAAGCGGCATCGCGGACGTCGGCGGTGCGGAGGGGCGCGGCGGAACGGCGGGGGCGGACCGCTCGCCGGGCACGCCGGCGCGGGGAACCTCAGGCGTGCCGGCGTCGCCGTGCCTTGTGTTCTCTTCGGTCACTGGGAATTCCCCACTTTCGTGCGTCTTTGCCGCGGTGGGACGCCCCGCGGTGTGGTTGTTTTCTGGAAGTCCACTCCGAAACTCTATCTAAGAAGCGGGCCGGGCGGCGTGCCTCCGGTTACCGGCCGGGGCTGTCGCCGGCGCCGCACTGTCCACAGCAGCGGCGCTGGCGAGCAGTTGGGGCCGAAAGCATGTAATCTAGGTGTACGACAAATTGACCAAACATTCCGGGGCCTCACTAACGCCAATGGTGACCACCTCCGGTCCGAGTACAAAAGGGGGTCACGCCATGGGGCGCGGCCGTCAAAAGGCAAAAGCTACCAAGCAGGCTCGGGATATTAAGTACTATTCCCCGAACACGGACTACTCTGCGCTTCAGCGTGAGCTCAAGAGCTCTGAGGGTCGTGCGCCGAGTCATTTCTCGAGTGAGCCGATTGAACCGGATTATTCGGCTTACGTGGATAAGTACGCGGACGATGTGGACGACGACGACGAGGTAGACACCCGTCGCATAGGTTAGTCGACGCCTACCGAACCTGCCGCCAGGCAATCAGTGGCGTGCCGCCGTCGTACGTCTTTTTAGTACGCCAAGCGGCTCTTCTTTTCCAGCATCCAGGTGCTGACCTCAGTTTTAGGCCCGTTGGACACGCCGGTTTCCGGTGTGGCCGACGGGCCTTTCTGTTGCCGGTGTGGCCCGCAGGGTGCAAACGTATCAGCTGGCTAGGAGCCGGCAGGCCGTGCGCGACGGATGGGAAAGATCGTCCGGGGCGGCTCGGCCGCGGCCAGGAAGCCGAGGATGAGGCCAACGGGTGCGTCCGGCTGTTCAAGCGGAAGCGCGTGGGAGGCTCCGGGAACGACGGCGAGCTGGCCTTCGCGCAGGGCCTCGTACAGCGAGACGGTGTGGGGAAGCGTGACTAAGTCGTCATCACCGACCACAACGAGCGCAGGCTGGGTTATCTGGGCGATATCGGCGGTGGTAAGCGTCGGCTCCGGACTGAACATCGCGAGACTCTTGCTGAAGGCGACTT
Source organism: Arthrobacter sp. UYEF20 (assembly GCF_040546335.1). Lineage (NCBI taxonomy): Bacteria > Bacillati > Actinomycetota > Actinomycetes > Micrococcales > Micrococcaceae > Arthrobacter > Arthrobacter sp. UYEF20. The sequence continues at coordinate 25,683 of NZ_JBEPNP010000006.1, forward strand.
CCAGGTGCCCGGCTCCGTCGGGGGACCGTTCGATGTAGGCGTTGCCCAGTTCCTGCAGGGCCGGCGACTGCGGGTCCAGCTCCACGGGCATAACGCCGTCGTAGTGGTAGTTGGCGCCGATGACAACAAGCTTGTGCACGAGGTCGGGACGCCTGAGAGCGACGAGGAGTGCAATGATTCCCCCATCACTCCAGCCCACGAGGCGGGCCGGGCCGCCGACGACTTGCTCGAGCACCCGGACCGTCTCGGTTGCCATGTCCTCGTAGTGGAACGCCGCATCCGTGTCCGCGGTATAGCCGTGGCCCCGGCGATCAAAGGCGACGACGCGGTAATGCTCCGCCAGGCCGGGCCCTGTTGTCAGTGTCGGGGCCCCGTACTAGGTTGATCGTGGACAGGTTCATCCGCGGATCCTGAGCGGATCCATCGCGGGCTCTTTGACGGGTTGAAGGGATTGATTCTTTTATGGCACAGGTTGAAAGCTACAAGCAAGGGACGCCGTGTTGGGTTGACCTTTCTGCGACGGACATCGAGGCGGCAAAGACGTTTTACTCGGACCTGTTCGGATGGGAGCTTGACGCCATGCCGGTGGGGCCGGACCTGACGTACTACATGGCCAGGCTGCAGGGCCGCTACGTGGCCGGGATGATGCAGCAAATGCCGGACATGGCCGCCTCCGGCCTACCGTCCTATTGGGCCAGCTACATCGCCGTGGATGATGCCGATGAAGCCGCGGCCAGGGCCAACGCCGCGGGCGGAACACTGCTGTTTCCGGTGGACGAGGTCCCGAACGGCAGCGGGCGCATGTTCTTCGCCTCGGATCCCACGGGCGCCCAGGTGGGCTTCTGGGAGGCCGGCTCCCATATCGGTTCAGGGCTGGCCGACGAACCCGGTGCCATGATCTGGAGTGAGCTGCAAACGGACGACGTCTCCCGGGCAGTCCCGTTCTACGAGGCTGTCACCGGCTGCTCCTCGGAAACGGGCCCCGCGGGTGATCTTGGCGAGTACACCACGCTCCTGGTGGACGGAAAAACCGTGGCGGGGGCCATGAAGCAGCCCATGGAAGGGGTGCCGCCCTTCTGGATGACGTACTTCAACGTCGAGGATGTGGATCTTGCCGTGGCGCGGGCGCAGGAGCTCGGCGCGCAGGTCCATGCGCCCGCCTTCGACGTCCCGGGTGTGGGCCGGCTCGCGGTGCTGGCCGACCCGAACGGCGCGGCGTTCAGCATCATGGCCGGCGAAGGCGCCGGGTCGCCTTGACCGTCCGGACGGGCTACGCCGCGGGCGAGGTCTCCTGGGCGGACCTGCAGACACCGGACGTGGAGGCCGCCAAGTCCTTCTATTCCGCCGTGTTTGGCTGGCGGTACGAGGACCTGCCCACCCCGGACGGGCGGAGCTACTCCAAGGCCTTCCTGGCTGACGACCTCGTGACGGTCATCGCGCCGCAGAACCCCCAGCAGGAAGCAGCCGGAGCCCCCGGACAGTGGAACATCTACTTCGCGGCGGATGACGCCAGGGCCATTGCGGAGGAGGCCCCGAATGCGGGCGGCTCGGTGCAGTTCGGGCCGGAGGCGGTGGCTGACACCGGCGTCATGGTCTTCCTCGAGGCTCCGGGCGGGGGGACCACCGGCGTGTGGCAGGCAGGCACCCATTTCGGTTCCGCCCGGCAGAACGAGGCCGGCGCTTTGGCCTGGGCGGAGCTCCTGACACCGGAGCCGCAGCCCGCCGTCGGGTTCCTCCAGCAGCTGTTCGGGCACGAGGTGACCGAATACCCGCAGGGCGACGGCGGCACGTACACCACGCTCATGGTCAACGGCACGGAGGTGGCTGGAATTGCCCCGCTTGCGGCTGATGATTACGCGTCCCGCAAAGCCGGGTGGCAGGTGTACTTCGGCGTCTCCAGCGTCGCGGAGGCCGTGGAAGCGGCGGTGGCCGCGGGCGCCGCCGTCCTCGTCGAGCCGGAGGCCATTGAGGAGGCCGGCACCGTGGCGACGCTGAAGGATCCGCAGGGCGGGGTCTTCAGCGTGGTGGAGGCTGGCGCCGGCTGATCGGCCGGCAGCTGTGCCGCTGGTGTCCTGCTCAGTCCTTCTCGTGGCAGAGGTCGAGCAGCGGAATCAGGATGTCCGGGTCACCGGCCCTGGCGGCGGCCAGAATCTTGCTGTGTGCATCGGCAACGCGGGCCAGCTTGGCGCCGTCCAAGGGATATGAGCGGCTGATCAGACGCTGGACGGGGTTGTCCCACACGGATTCGAGGGTCTTCAGCAGGAACTTATTCGGGCAAGGGGCTGCAAGGCTCAGGTGGAACGCCCTGGTTGCGGCGAACAGCGCTTCCGCGTCGGCGCTGGCGGATCCCTCGGCGATCAGCAGCTCCAGCCGGGCCAGCTCCAGGGGCGTGTAGTTGGCCCCGCATTGCCGGATGGCCATGACCTCCAGGGCTTTGCGGACTTCGTAGACCTCGGCCACGTTTGACGGCGTCAACGTCGTCGCGAAGTATCCTGCGCCGGGGACCAAGGTCGCCAGCCCTTCGTGCACCAGCCGGGTCAGTGCGTCGCGGACAGGGGTGCGGGAAACTCCATATTCGTCCGCAAGCTGTTCCTGGACAAGGGGAGCGCCTGGCTCGACCACGCCGTTGACGATTTCATCACTGATCCGCTCATAGACCTGCTCGCTCAACGGCCGCATCGTCTTGGCAACTTGCGCAGCCATTCGCCTCATCCCCCTCGTTGCTCCCAAGAATCATTCAATTCTACGTGCTTTACATCACAGTATTCACTGTATACAGTGAATCCAACTTCTTCAGCCTAGCCGAAAGTCAGCCCATGAGCCTGCGCATTCCCCGAATCCCCGGTGTTGATTTCCTGGCTGCAGGCAAGCAACTCAGCTACCTGGAGATTGAACACTCGGACAACGCGCACGACGCCGCCGTCATTCCATCCCCCATCGCCGTCCTCAGCGGCGGGACCGGGCCAACCGTGCTCCTGATCGCCGGAACCCACGGCGACGAGTACGAAGGCCAGATCCTCCTGCAGGAACTCATTCGTTCAATCGACCCGGACGAGCTCACAGGGCGCCTGATCGTCTTGCCGGCGCTGAATATCGCCGCGGTCAGGGAAGGACGCCGCGTTGCCAGCGTGGACGGAGTCAACCTCAACAGGGCACTTCCCGGCAACGCGGGCGGCGGCCCGGCGGAGCAAATTGCTTCCATCGTCGCCGAGGACCTCATCCCCCTTGCGGATTTCGTCATGGACATACATTCAGGAGGAATCGCCTCGGAATACGTGCCGTCGGCCTTCGTCTACCCCGGACCCACGCAGGAACTGTGGGCCGAAAAGACAGCAGCCGTTGCCGCCTTCAATGTGCCGTACTCCGTGGTGGTGAAGCCCATGTTGAAATCCGGTTCCATCAGCGGGGCCGCAGACCGGGCCGGCGTTCCCATGATCTCCACCGAACTGGGCGGCAGGGGAACGGTTTCCCTTTGGATCCTGGACCGCGCCCGCAAGGGACTCCGGTCGCTGCTTGGCCACTGGGGACTTCTCACGGGCGGACCGTCTCCTGAGCGGTCAGCGGTCCGGTGGGTGGAACTCACATCGCGTTCCCCGGTCAATTCCACCATGGCCGGACTCTTCGAGCCCACCGTTGAGCTGGGGCAATGTGTCACCGCGGGGGACATCGTCGCCAGGGTTCATTCAGTGGAGGAGCTCGACCGCCCACCCAAGGAATTCTTCGCACCCATTGACGGGGTGGTTGCAATCGTTCGGCATCCTGCCCCCGTCAACGTCGGCACCACCCTGGTCAACATCGCCGTTGACCACGGAACCAATCACCCGGAAGGCAACTATGTCACATCCTAATTACCTGACCACGGGCACCTTGCTGCTCGCCGCCATTGTCGGGCTCAGCGGCTGCACGAACGCCTCCCTTGAAGCCGGAAGCACCGCTGCCAAGCCGGCGCAGGGCGGTGCAATAGCCGCCGCGCCGCTCAACCAGGCGGCAGCGGATCTGCTGCCCGCGGATATCAGGTCCAAGGGAACCCTGCTGGTGGGAACAGACCCCACGTTCCCGCCCTACGAGTTCTACGCCGAGGACAACAAAACCGTGACGGGATGGGACGCGGACTTCGCCAAGGCGCTCGGCGAGACCCTTGGACTGGAAGCCAGGATGGTCCCGGCCACCTTTGACACCATCCTCCCCGGCGTGGGGTCGCACAAGTATGACGTCGGCATCTCCGGATTCAATGTCACCGCTGAACGGAAGAAGAATTCCGACTTCGCCACCTACATGAGCAGCGGCTCGGGCCTGGCAGTCAAGCAGGGGAACCCGAAGAATCTCGCCCTTGATGCCATGAAGCTGTGCGGGACCAGCGTCGGCGGAGAGAAGGGAACGTCCCAGGGCATCGAAACCCTGCCGGCGTTCTCGAAGCAGTGCACGGACGCGGGGCAGGCCCCGATCGACATCCAGCTCTTCCCCTCGCAACACGAGGCAAATCTCTCCCTCACCTCCGGCCGGGTGGACGGCGTCTTGTCCGGAGACATCGGCATGGCCTACGCCAGCAAACTATCCGGAGGCTCCTTCGAGCTCGCCCCCGGCGCAGGCTACGATCCCACGTCTGTCGGCATCGCCATGCCGAAGGACTCACCGCTGACCAAGGCCGTCGTGACGGCGGTCAAGGCACTCGTGGCCGGAAGCACCTACACGTCAATCAATGCCAAGTACGGCATCCCTGATTCCGTGACCGTCAGCCCGGCCCAGGTCGACGCGGGTGCCTCCCAATGAGTGGGACCGTCAGCCTTTCACGCACCGTCAGCACCAGGGGAGAGTACACCGTCGTGCCGGCCCGTCACCCGTGGCGCTGGGTCGCCGCGGTGGCGGTCTCCGCCGTCGTGGTTCTGGTGCTTGTCTCAGCGGTGACCAACCCGCGCTTTGGCTGGGACAAGGTGGCCCTGTACTTCCGCGACACCACGATCGTCAACGGCATTGGCATTACGCTCACGCTGACCGTCGTCTGCATGGTGGTCGGCGTTGCCCTGGGGGTCCTCCTGGCCGTCATGCAGCTCTCGGCAAATCCAGTGGTCAAGGCCTCGGCCCGCGTGTACGTGACATTCTTCCGCGGCACTCCGGTCCTGGTCCAGCTGTTGTTCTGGTTCAATCTGTCAGCGCTGTACCCGGAAATCACTTTCGGCATTCCGGGCGTCAGCCTGGATGCCAACCAGCTCATCACGCCGCTGGCTGCGGCAATCCTGGGCCTGGGGCTCAATGAGGCGGCCTATATGTCGGAGATCGTCCGGGCCGGCATCCAGTCCATCGACCTGGGGCAAAGCGAGGCGGCGGGGGCCCTGGGCATGTCCCGCCTGCAGACCCTATTCCGTGTGATCCTGCCTCAGGCCATGCGGGTGATCATCCCGCCCACAGGCAACGAGTTCATCGGAATGCTGAAGATGACGTCGCTGGTCAGCGTCATCGCGGTCCCAGAGCTGCTGTATTCGGCGCAGATCATCTACTCAAAGAACCTCCAGGTGGTGCCGCTGCTCCTCGTGGCCAGTCTCTGGTACATCATCGTCACCACCGTCTTCAGCGTGGGCCAGGGCTATCTGGAGCGGCGATTCTCCCGCGGTACATCCACGTCCGTGCCGCCGTCTGCGGCCGAGCGACTCCGGCGCTTCTTCAGGACCCACTCCCCGCAAGCCTCAGGAAGGGGCAGCCAATCATGACCACCGAGGTAGCAGAGCCACAGCCGCTGGTGCGGGCCGAGGATGTCCGCAAGAGCTTTGGCAACAACGAGGTCCTCAAGGGGATCGATCTTGAAATACGGCGCGGCGAGGTGGTCTGCATCATCGGCGCATCAGGATCGGGGAAGAGCACGTTCCTGCGGTGCGTGAACCATCTGGAAAAGATCGACGGCGGCCTGCTCCGGGTGGAGGACCGCGTGGTCGGCTACCGGCTCAAGGGTCGCAGGCTGCATGAGCAGTCGCACAACGAGATCTGTGCGGACCGGACAGACATCGGCATGGTTTTCCAGCACTTTAACCTTTTCCCGCACATGACAGTTCTGGAAAACCTGATGGAGGCCCCGCGCCGGGTACTCAAGCAGCCCAAGGAAGAGGTCCGACGTCGGGCACTCGAACTCCTGGAAAAGGTGGGGCTTTCTGAGAAGGCGCAGGCCTACCCCCGCCATCTCTCCGGCGGGCAGCAGCAGCGTGTGGCGATCGCCCGTGCCCTCTGCATGGAACCAAAACTGATGCTCTTTGACGAACCCACGTCCGCCTTGGACCCGGAGCTCGTAGGAGAAGTCCTGCGCGTTATGAAGGATCTTGCCCGGACAGGAATGACCATGATCGTTGTGACCCATGAAATGGGCTTCGCCCGGGACGTGGCTGACCGTGTGGTGTTTATGCACGGCGGCCGGATTCTTGAAGAAGGTCCTGCTGAAGCGGTCATCAACCATCCGCAGCACGATCGGACGCGGGCGTTTCTGTCCGCTGTGCTCTAGGCCTTAAACGTCGGGTGCCCCGCAACTGCCGTTATGAACCCTCTAAACGGCAGTTGCGGAGCACCCGACGGGCGTTTAAGGACCCCTCAGGCGTAGGCGTTTACGAGGCGGACCGCGCCGCCGTCGACGCCCTTGGCGCCCTGCACGTAGTCCGGGCCGGTCTTGAGGATCGAGTCCGAATTCTCTTCAACGGTGCCCATGATCCAGGCCGGCAGGCCGCGGTCGTTGAGGCGGTCCACGGCGGCGTCGGCGGCCTCGGCCGAGACGATCGCGACCATGCCGACGCCCAGGTTCAGGGTGCGCTCGAGGTCGGCCAGCGGGACGTTGCCCAGCTCGGCGACCAGCTTGAAGATGGCCGGCAGTTCCCAGGTGGCGCGGTCCACGGTGGCCAGCAGGCCCTGCGGCAGGACACGGGCCAGGTTGGCCGCGAGGCCGCCGCCGGTGACGTGGCTGAAGCCGTGCACGGCTTTGCCGCCCGCGGCGGAGCCGTTCACCGGGAAGGTGCGGGCCAGGTCCAGGCAGTCGGCCGCGTAGACACGGGTGGGCTCGAGGAGTTCCTCGCCCAGGGTGCGGCCCAGTTCGGAGACCTGGCGGTCCAGGGCCCAGCCGGCGTGGTTGATCACGCGGCGGACCAGGGAATAGCCGTTGGAGTGCAGGCCGGAGGAGGCCATGCCGATCACCACATCGCCGGCGCGGACGCGGTCCGGGCCCAGCAGGGAGTCGGCCTCGACAACTCCGGTGGCGGCGCCGGCGACGTCGTACTCGCTTTCACCCAGGAGGCCGGGGTGTTCGGCGGTTTCGCCGCCCACCAGGGCGGTGCCGGCGACGGAGCAGGCGGCCGCGATGCCGCGGACGATGTCCGCGATGCGCTCCGGGACCACCTTGCCGCAGGCGATGTAGTCGGTCATGTAGAGCGGCTCGGCGCCCACCACCACGATGTCGTCCACCACCATGCCCACGAGGTCGAAGCCGATGGTGTCGTGGATGTCCATGGCCTGCGCGATGGCCACCTTGGTGCCGACGCCGTCGGTGGACGTGGCCAGCAGCGGGCGCTTGTAGGTGAGCAGCCTCGAGACGTCGTAGAGGCCAGCGAAGCCGCCGACCCCGCCGATCACGGAGGAGTTGTGGGTCGCCTTCACGGCGTCCTTCATGAGTTCGACGGCGCGGTCGCCCGCTTCGACGTCGACGCCGGCAGAGGCGTAGGTGATGCCTGCGGCGTTCTGGGCGGCGTTCATGTCAGCGGCCGGGGAGGCGGAAGTCATACGGGCTCTTTCTTGTCGGCAGCAATTGAACGGTCAGCGGGGTTGACGCGATCAGCATCGGTGAGCAGCTCTTCGAATTCGGCGTCCGGTCCTGGATCGCAACCGGTGGCGCCGGCCTTTTCGGCCGGGTCCTCATCCGGTGAGATGGCGGCGTCGGCTTCGGCGGCGGATTCCGACGCTGCGGCGCCGAGGGCGGCATCTCCGGCGGCGGGCAGGCCGCCGAGGTCCGTGCGTTCCAGCAGGTTCTTGCCCAGCTTGTCCGCGCCGGGAAGCTCGATCGGGTACTTGCCGGTGAAGCAGGCGGTGCACAGGCGTTCGCGCGGCTGCTGGGTGGCACCGATCATGCCGTCTTCGGAGATGTAGGCCAGCGAATCGGCGCCGATGGCCTGGGTGATCTCTTCGACGGTGGCGCCGTTCGCGATGAGCTCCGCGCGGGAAGCGAAGTCGATGCCGTAGAAGCACGGCCACTTGACCGGCGGCGAGGAAATCTTGATGTGGACGGACTTGGCGCCGGCTTCGCGCAGCATCCGGACGATGGCCCGCTGGGTGTTGCCCCGGACGATCGAGTCGTCCACCACCACGACGCGCTTGCCGCGGATCACGGATTCCAGCGCGTTGAGCTTGAGCCGGATGCCGAGCTGGCGCAGGGTCTGCGAGGGCTGGATGAAGGTGCGGCCCACATAGGAGTTCTTAACGAAGCCGTGCGCGAAGGGGATGCCGGATTCCTCGGCGTAGCCCACGGCCGCCGGGGTACCGGATTCCGGCACCGGGATGACGATGTCCGCTTCCTGGGTGTTTTCGCGGGCCAGCTGGCGGCCCATTTCCACGCGGGACTCGTAAACCGAGCGGCCCGCGATGGAGGCGTCCGGGCGGGCGAGGTAGACGTATTCGAAAACGCAGCCGGCCGGCGTCGCCTCCGCGAAACGCTGGGAACGGACGCCGGCCTCGTCGATCGCGATGAATTCGCCCGGTTCGATCTCGCGGATGAAGCTGGCGCCGACGGTGGCCAGGGCGGACTGTTCGGAGGCGACAACCCAGCCGCGCTCCAGCCGGCCCAGGCAGAGCGGACGGATGCCGTAGGTGTCGCGGGCGGCGTACAGGGTGCCTTCATCCATGAAGACGAAGCAGAAGCCGCCCTTGATCTCGGGCAGCAGCTCCATGGCAGTCTGTTCGAGGGACTTGCCCTCTTCACCCTCCAGGAGCGCCGTGACCAGGGCCGTGTCCGAGGTGTTGCCCTGCTTCATCTCGCCGCTGAGCTGGCCGCCATTGCGGTCTACGATCATGGCTTTGAGTTCGGCGGTGTTGGTGAGGTTGCCGTTGTGGGCCAGGGCCACGGTGCCTGTCGCCGTCGCGCCCAGGGTGGGCTGGGCATTGGCCCAGTGGCTGGCGCCGGTAGTGGAATAACGGCAGTGGCCGACGGCCAGGTGCCCGGTCAGGGTGTTCAGCGTGGTCTCGTCGAAGACCTGGGAAACGAGGCCCATGTCCTTGTAGACGTTAATCCGCTTGCCGTCGCTGGTTGCTATACCAGCCGACTCCTGACCGCGGTGCTGCAGTGCATACAGCCCGTAATAGGTGAGTTTTGCAACCTCTTCGCCGGGAGCCCAGACCCCAAAGACGCCGCATGCGTCCTGAGGGCCTTTTTCGCCGGGGAGAAGATCATGAGAAAGTTTTCCATCGCCGCGTGCCACTGGTCGATTATCTCACGTTGTGCGCTAAGACTTTTCCGGCCGCTGCTTTATGACCTGCGCAGGGCTCAGGGGCGGTTCTGGCTGCCGGTGCCGCCGTCGGACTGGCCGTCATTTTCGGGTCCGGAGTCCGGGACGCTGTCCGGGACCGCCTCGACGATGGCGCGCTCTGCCCGGCGGACGCTGAGGCGGTCCAGGAGCAGGGCGGCGACGGCGCCCAGGACGGCGCCGCCGGCGGCGAACAGGACCAGGAAGAAACCGAAAACCGCGCTGGCGTCGTAGCTCGCATTACCCGGGAGACCGTAGGCGAGGATGGCGGCAACGGCGACGCCGAGCAGCCCGCCCAGGATCAGGAACGGCACGTACTTCGGCGCCCGCCGGACGGTGACTTCGCGCCGGCCGGGCGCAGGAGTTTCTGGGGAAGACATGGCATAAAGCCTACTGCCCTGCTCGCTGCCCCGGTGCCGGCGGACAACGCATTGATCCGGCCCGGCGACGGGAGCACACTAAGGGGTGGGGGAGAGCTAGGTACGGACAAAGCTTAGGAACCGCCATGTCAACCTCAGCCGAGCAGATCCGCGACCAGCAACGGAGCATCTGGGATAGGTTCTCGGCGGGCTGGAAGAAATGGGACGTTGAAGTGCTCGGCTGGCAGGGCCCCTTCGGCGACGCCCTCATTGAGGAGGCCAGGCTCCGCCCCGACTCCGCGGTGCTCGACGTCGCCTCCGGCACGGGCGAGCCCGGGCTGACGGCGGCAGCGCTGGTTCCGCAGGGCAGCGTCACCCTGACCGATCTTTCGGAAGGAATGCTCCGGGTGGCGGCGGAGAAAGCCGCCGCGAGGGGCCTGGCCAATGTGCGCACCAGGGTCAGCGACGTCGGCGCCCTGCCGTTCGAGGACGGCACCTTCGACGCGATTTTCTGCCGCTTCGGCTTCATGTTCTTTCCGGACATGACCGCCGCCCTGCGGGAGATGGTGCGGTCGGCCGCGCCGGGCGCCCGGATCACCGCGGCAGTCTGGGCCCGCGCCGCGGAAAACCCCTGGGCGAGCCTCATTCTGGGGACGATTGCCCGGCACACCGAACTGCCGGTGCCGCCAGCCGGTGCGCCCGGGCTTTTCCGCTGCGCCGCCCAGGGCTACATGGGCAGGTTCTTCAGGGACGCCGGGCTTGCCGACGTGACGGAGCGGAAGGTCAGCACGGACCTCGTGCCGGAGTCGCCGGAGATCTATTGGGAGTTCATGACGGACATCGCCGCCCCCGTGGTGCTGGGCCTGGCCAAGGCGGACGCGGAAGCCCGGGAACTGATCCGCTCGGACGTCTTCCAGATGCTGGGCCGCTACGAGCACGGCGGTACCATCAGGCTCCGGTCCACCGCCACGATTGTGGCGGGAACGAGGGTTTAGCCGGGGTACGCGCCTGGCGGACGCCGGGCGGACGCCGCGGGGTTTTTGGACCGAGCCTGCCGAGCCTCCCCGGTCAATGGCGAGGGATCAGACGCCAAGTTCTTCCCTGAGCGCCGCCACGTGGCCCTGGGCCTTGAGCTGGTACTGGGCCAGCTTCACCTTGCCCTCGGGATCGAGCACCACCGTGGAGCGCACCAGGCCCTCGGTGATCTCGCCGTTGACCAGCTTCTCTCCCCAGGCGCCGTAGGCCAGCGCCACGGCATGGTCCTCGTCCGCCAGGAGCGGGAAGGTGAGGGCGAAGTCGCCGGTGAAGTGCGCCAGGGCCTCGGGGCCATCGGGGGAGATCCCGAGGACCTCGTAGCCGGAGCCTTGCAGCGACGAGAGGCTGTCGCGGAAATCGCACGCCTCGGTGGTGCAGCCGGGGGTTGCGGCCTTCGGGTAGAAGTACACAATGACATTTTTGCCGCGGTAATCGGCGAGGGACACCGGCTTGCCGGCGGCGTCCGGCAGGGTGAAAGCGGGGGCCGGGGTGCCGGGCTGGAGCTTGACGGTCAGGTTCGGGCTCATGGGAATCCTTCGGGCGATAGAAATAGGGTCTGAGGTGCATAACACCGGCGGCAATTGCTGTATTCCGGCCGTGCCGGTGCGGGTTCGCCGGACGGTCCGGGGCGGCTTTGGAGCCATCAGGGGTCCGGCAGTCCGACGTCGGCCCGGCGTTTCGTGTCAAAGTGCCCCTTGTTGGGGGCGAGGCGGGTGTGCCAGGTGAGCGCCGTTGCCATCGATTCCTTGTATTCAAGCGAGATGACCCGTTATGGCCGAGTCGGCATCCCCGCCAAGGACGGCAAAGCCTACGCCCTCGTGATCCATGCCCTGCGGGCCAGGCGGTCCGGGGGCACTTTGCCGCGGTCCGGCGTCGAAATGGACGACGTCGGCCCGGCGTTTCGTGTCAAAGTGCCCCTTGTGGGGGCCGGCCCGCCGCGAGCCGGCCCTGCTGGGCTGGCAGCGCCTACTTCGCGAGGAACCGCAGCAGCACCTCGTTGACCTCGGCCGCATGCGTCCACAGCATGCCGTGCGGGGCGCCGTCGATCTCTGTGTATTCGGCGCTCGGCAGGGCCTCGGCGAAGCGCCGGCCTGTGTTGTCGATCGGCAGGATGTTGTCCGCCGTGCCGTGGACAATCAGCGCCGGGACGTCGATCCTGGGGATGTCCTGGCGGAAGTCGGTCAGCCAGGTGGGCTGGGCTGCTACCGACGCGGTGGCGCCGCCGGACGTCGCGAGGTTCCAGCCGGCGCGCATGACCTCCTCGCTGAGCCGCGGCGTGCCGAGGAATGTCTCGCTGTTGTAGAAGTTTTTGAAGAACTCGGTGAAGAAGGCATAGCGGTCCGTGGTCACCGCTTCCGTGAGGCTGTCGAAGACGGACTGGGGGACGCCGTCGGGGTTGTCCTCGGCCTGCAGCAGGTACGGCTCCAGCGAGCCGAGGAACACGGCCTTTGCCACCCTTTCGGAACCGTAGGTGCCGAGGTAGCGGCCCACCTCGCCCGTGCCCATCGAGAAGCCCACCAGCACGGCGCCGTTCAGGTCCAGCGTGGTCAGGAGTGTGTTCAGATCCGCGGCGAACGTGTCGAAGTCGTAGCCCTCGGTGGGTTTGCTGGACTTTCCGAAGCCGCGCCGGTCATAGGTGATGACGCGGTAGCCCGCGCCCAGCAGCGCCGTGGTCTGCTTCTCCCAGGAGGAGCCGTCCAGCGGGTAGCCGTGGATCAAAACCACCGCCTGCCCGGCCCCGTGGTCCTCGTAGTAGAGCTCGACGTCGGTGCTGTTCTCTGTTCCAACCTTGATGTGAGCCATGTCAGCAGTCCTCTCGGTACGGTGCAGTCGGTACGTGCGGTCAGTACGTGCAGGAGCGTCCCAACGTGGGTGCCACTAAAGGGGCCAACGCCTCCGGCCGGGACGGTGTTCCCGGTTGGCGGATTTCGCGGGCCCGCCAGGATTTCGGCCGCTAAGCCCGGGCGCGCAATCCGGCGGCGGATAGAGGCTCTGCATATTCCGCGGGGTGGCTGAGGAACTCCTCGGCCACGGTGGCCCACTGGGGCCGGAAGGAATAGAGGCATCCCAGCCGCAGGCGGGTCGCGTTGGCGTAAGCGTCGAAGCGCGCTGGTGTGACCCGCAGTTCCCCGGCAGCCTCCAGAACCTGGCGGCGGGCCGTTTGGTAACGCTGGGCGGTCAGGCGCCGCTGGAAGAGGCGCAGCTGCAGGTGCGCGGCAAGGTTTGCGAGGTCGGCGGCGGCCTCGGCCCGGCCGGCCTCGTCGAAATCCAGCAGCCCCAGGGGAGCCTCGGATTCCCCGGTGAAGATCTGCTTGTCGTGGAGGTCGCCGTGGGACCACGCCAGGGGATCCGGTTCGCTCCCGAGTAACTGCTGGCCGATCTGCCCGGCGGCCGCGCGGACGGCGGTGCACTGGGCCTGGGCTGCCGGAACGTCCTTGGCATGCAACAGCCACAAGTCCACGATCCGCTGCAGGTTCTCCAGTTCGACGGCGGCCGTGCGGGGCGGGAGCGCCTCGAGGGTCCGACGGTACGCGGGGGCCCCCGCCAGGGATTGTTGCCGGACCCAGCCCCGGGACCATTTCTGCCAGGCCACTTCGAACGCGGTGTCGCTGGCCGCGGGGTCGTTTCCCAGCACGAACAGCGAGCGGCCCGGGAGGCCGGTGAGGATGAGGCAGCCCGTGGTGTAGGAAACTACGTCCGGGGTAAGGAAATCCCCGGCACCCAGGAGCGCGTTCATCATCGCGTGCCGGCCAGCGGCCTCGTCGGACTGCCTGGGCCGGAAGATCTTGAAATAGCGGTCGCCGGCCCTGACCACGGCACGCTTGTGGGCCCGGTGCACCACCACCTCGCCCAGCGGTGCCACGTGCGCCAGGGCGGGCAGGCGCCGGTCGCCGCCGTCAGGTAGCAGCTCCACCTGGCACTATTCCGGGACTTCAGGCCTACTCCAAAACTGCGGCGTCTCCTGCACGTGAGCTGGGAGGTAATCGGGAGGCCCCAGCCGCCTCGACGCGCCCGGACTCCGGGCGTTGAGCGGACACCGCAAGTGTCCGTGCGCGAGTTTTTCCGGAGTCCGTCATTTGCGTGGGACCCGGTAGCCCTATCCTGCCCCTGCATCGGTGCTGGCGCTACCCCTTGCCGTAAGCATTTTGCGGTGGCGTCGGGTTCGGATGGTGCTGGGCCGCTCAGCCGGCAGCGGCGCTGGTGGCGTCTGTGCGGGCGGGGCCGGCCGCCTCGGCGGTACCGGTGGTGGCCAGCCGCAGCCGGCCGACGCGTTCGCTGAGGATGCGGCGGGCTTCGCCGGGGAGTTGGTCGTCGCTGATGAGTTCGTCGGCCTCTTCCAGGCCGGCGATGGTGCTGATGCCCAGGATGCCCCACTTGGTGTGGTCTGCGAGGACCACTACCCGGCGGGCTGCCGCGACGAAGGCGCGGTCCGTTTCGGCTTCGAGCAGGTTCGGGGTGGTGAATCCGGCGTCGGCGTCGATGCCGTGGACGCCGAGGAACAGCACATCCAGGTGCAGTTGTTTGAGGGCGGCCGTGGCGAGCGGCCCGACCAGGGCGTCGGAGGGGGTGCGTTCGCCGCCGGTGAGGATCACGGTGGAGGGGGAGGGGCTCTGGTGGAAGACGTCGGCGATCCGTACCGAGTTGGTGACCACGGTGATCCGGGGTCCGGCGGCCAGCAGTTGGGCGAGGGCCCAGGTGGTGGTGCCGGCGCTGAGCCCCACGGCCATGCCCTCGCGTACCTGGGTGGCGGCCTCGTGCGCGATGGCGGTTTTTTCCTCCTGCAGCTGGGTGGCCTTGAGTTCGAAGCCGGGCTCGTGGGTGCTGGCGCCGCCGGGGAGCTTGGCCCCGCCGTGGATTTTTTCCACGGCGCCGGCCGCGTCCAGGGCCTCGATGTCCCGCCGGACGGTCATGAGGGACACGCCCAGCAGCCGGGCGAGGTCCGCAACGCGGACGATCCGCTCGCGCTGGACCTCCGCGACGATGGCTGAGTGGCGGGCTGCGGCAAGCATGTCTTGTCCTTACTGGCGTCTTGAATTACTGGCGTGCTGAATTACTGGCGTGCTGAATGAGTGGTGCGGGAACGGACGACGGCGACGGCGCCGGCTTCCAGGAGGAGACCGCCGTCGAGCTCCTTACCGCTGATGACTTCTACACCCGCCAGCGGCAACCGCACGTGGTCCGTCCCATGGTTGATGCAGAACGTCCAGTCCGTGCCGTCCTTGCTGCGCCGGGCAACTTCGACGCCGGCCGGGAGGTCCGGGACAAGGGGGAGCACCGCCGCGTCGGCGCACATGACGGCCAGAAGTTCGCTGAGGCCCTCCGGCGCCAGCGTCGTGGCGACGTAATAGGCCCGGCCATTTCCGGCGTGATTCCGGGTCACGGCGGGGGAGCCGGCGGCCGGCCCCCCGGTCACTGCGGCGAGCACCTCGGCGGTGTTTGCCCTGCCCAGCTCGCTCCAGCAGGAACCCGTGCCGAAACTGCTCAGCGGCACGGATTCGCCGGCGCGCAGGGGGAAGAACTCTTCCATCTGTACGCCCAGCAGTTCACTGAACGCCCCGGGGTAGCTGCCGGGCCTGATGTGGTCGTTCTCGTCGACGATACCGGAAAAATACGTGACCACCAGGTGGCCGCCGGACCTCACATAACCGTCCAGATTGGCTGCTCCGGCGTCCGTCACGAGGTACTGCATGGGGGCCACCACGAGCCGGTAGCCGGAGAGGTCATCGGTGCTTTGGCGGAAGTCCGTCGGGATTCCGGCACGGTAGAAGGCATCGTGCCAGCGCCGGGTTTCCGCGATGTTGGAGGCATCCACGCTCGGGTGCGAATCCAGTTCCGACGCCCAGCGGGCGTCGGTGTCGTGGATGATGGCGACGTCGACGCTGCCGGACGCGCCGGTCACTACCGAACCGGTGACCTCGGCCAGGCTGCGCAGCGCTTGCCCCAGCCGGACGACCTCCCGCCACGCCTTGGTGTCAGTGCCGGCATGGGGGAGCATCCCGGAGTGGAACTTCTCCGCGCCGGCCCGGGATGCCCTCCATTGGAAGAAGAGTGCGCCGTCCGCGCCGCGGGCGACATGCTGGAGCGAGTTGCGCAGCATTTCGCCGGGCGCCTTGGCGATGTTGCGGGGTTGCCAATTGACGGCGGAGGTGGAGTGTTCCATGAGCAGCCACGGTTTGCCTTGCGCCCAGCCGCGGGTGAGGTCTGCCGTTGCCGCCAGTTCCTGGAAGTTCCGTGGGTCTTTGGCGATCAGATAGTGGTCGTTGGAGACCACGTCCATCTGTTCCGCCCAGCGCCAGTAGTCCACCGGCCGGTGCAGGCCCATGTTGAAGCCCATGAAGTTGGTGGTGACCGGATGCCGGGAATGCGAGCGGATGATCGCTGCCTCGGCCTTGTAGCACTCCAGCAGTTCATCAGAGGAATACCGGGCGAAATCCAGCTGCTGGGTGGGGTTGACCCAGGTTCCGGAGGTCCGCGGCGGCAGGATCTCCTCCCACGCCGAGTACCGCTGGGACCAGAATGCCGTGCCCCAGGCGGCGTTCAGGCCATCGAGGGTTCCGTAGCGCCGTTCCAGCCAGGACCGGAAGCCCGCGGCGGCGCCGTCCGAGTAGTCCGGCTGGTTGTGGCAGCCGTACTCGTTGTGGACATGCCACATCACGACGGCGGGATGGTCCGCGTACCGGGCGGCGATCCGCTCGGTCAAGGCCGCGGCGGCGCGCCGGTACTCGGGGCTGGAGGCGGCAAAGGCCTGCCGGGAACCGTAGCTGTGCCGCACGCCGTCGGCTGTCACCGGAAGGGACTGCGGGTACTTGTGGCTGAACCACGGCGGCGGCGAGGCCGTGGCGTTGGCCAGGTCCACCCGGATGCCGTTGGCGTGCAGCAGGTCCAGGACCCGGTCCAGCCAGCCGAATTCATAGGCGCCCTCGGACGGTTCCAGCAGCGACCAGCTGAAGATCCCGACGCTGACCAGGTTGACGCCGGCCTCGCGCATCAGCCGGACATCTTCAGCCCAGGTTTCCTCGGGCCACTGTTCCGGGTTGTAGTCCCCGCCGAACGCCAGCATCGGGGACCCCTCGGAGCCGAGGCGCGCGGTGATGTAGTCCATGGCGGCGGTGTTGGTGGTCTTGGTGCTGTCCACGTCATCCTTTGCTGGCTGTAGTTCGAGCATAATCGACCAATTGAGAACGTCAAGGGTCAAAACCGAACATTAGCTATGGGCAAACTCCCAGCAACCGCTCCCAGCCGCGGCCCCCAAGCGGACGTAAACTGGCGTTCGAATCACTTCGTGTGACACGTGGCTGGGAGTACGGATGCTCTGGAAACTGCTCGTTGAATACCTGCGGCCGCAGCGGCGGCTGCTGCTCGCCGTCGTCGTCTTCCAGCTGGCGCAGTCCATCGCCTCGCTGTACCTGCCCACCCTGAACGCGGACATCATCGATGAGGGCGTCGCGAAGGGCAACACGGACTACATCCTGGGCACCGGCGGCGTGATGCTGCTGATCACGCTGCTGCAGATCGCCTGCAGCATCGCCGCCGTGTACTTCGGGGCGAAGGCCGCGATGGGCCTGGGCCGGGATCTGCGCGGCTCGATCTTCAGCCGGGTGGCCGAGTTCTCCGAGCAGGAGGTCACCCGCTTCGGCGCCCCGAGCCTGATCACCCGCTCCACAAACGACGTCCAGCAGGTCCAGCAGCTGGTGCTGATGTCCGCTACGATGATGGTCGCGGCGCCCATGCTCAGCATCGGCGGGGTGATCATGGCCATCCGGCAGGACGTGCAGCTGTCCTGGCTGATCGCGGTGAGCGTGCCCGTGCTGCTGGTCGGGATCGGGCTGATCATCACCCGGATGGTCCCGCTGTTCCGGCTGATGCAGACCCGGATCGACACCGTCAACCGGGTGCTCCGCGAGCAGCTCACCGGCATCCGCGTGATCCGCGCCTTCGTGCGGGAGGACATCGAGACCGCCCGCTTCGGAAAGGCCAACGAGGACGTCACGGACACGGCCCTGCGCGCCGGGCGGCTGATGGCGCTCGCGTTCCCCACCGTGATGCTGGTGCTCAACGTCTCCAGCGTGGCCGTGATCTGGTTCGGCTCCTTCCGGATCGAGGACGGCTCCATGCAGGTGGGCACCCTGATCGCGTTCCTCAGCTACCTCATGCAGATCCTGATGTCCGTCATGATGGCCACCTTCATGGCGATCATGATCCCGCGCGCGGCGGTCTCCGCGGACCGGATCGGCGAGGTGCTCGGGACCGAATCCAGCGTCCGGCCGCCGGAGCACCCGGTCAGCTTTTCCGGCAGCACCGGCCGCGGCGAGCTTCAGATGCGCGGCGTCGGCTTCGCCTACCCGGGTGCCGAGGCTCCGGTGCTGAGCGGGATCAGCTTCACCGCCCGCGCGGGGCAGACGACGGCGATCATCGGCGCCACCGGCTCCGGCAAGACCACCCTGGTGAACCTCATGCCGCGGCTCTTCGATGCGACGGCCGGCTCGGTGCGGATCGACGGCGTCGACGTCCGGGAGCTGCACCCGGACCTGCTCTGGGGGCACATCGGCCTGGTCCCGCAGAAGCCGTACCTGTTCTCCGGCACCGTCCGCAGCAACCTGCTCTACGGCAAACCGGACGCCACCGAGGAGGAAATCTGGCGGGCGCTGCGGATTGCGCAGGCGGAGGACTTCGTGGAGGAGATGGAGGGCGGGCTGGATGCGGCGATTTCGCAGGGCGGCACCAACGTCTCCGGCGGGCAGCGGCAGCGGATCGCGATTGCCCGGGCGCTGGTGAAACAGCCCGAGCTCTACATTTTCGACGACTCGTTCTCCTCGCTGGACACCGCCACGGACGCCCGGCTCCGCCAGGCCCTCAAGCAGCACACCGCCGGCGCCACCCTGGTGATCATCGCCCAGCGGGTCTCCAGCATCATCGACGCCGAGCAGATCCTGGTGCTCGACGACGGCCGGATTGTCGGACAGGGCACGCACCTTGAGCTTTTGGAGACCTCGCCGACGTACCAGGAGATTGTGAACTCGCAGCTCGCGGCGGAGGAGGCCGCATGAGCACCACGGACAAGGCAACGCCGGCGCCGGCTGCTTCCGGGCCCGGCGGCTCCGGGCCCGGCGGGGCACCCGGCGCGGCGCCCGCCGTCGAACGCATTCCGCGCCCTGCCGGCGGGCCCGGCCGCGGGGGACCCTTCGCAGGGATGAACATCCCGGCGGAGAAGGCGATGACCTTCGGCCCCTCGGCCAGGCGGCTGCTGGGCCAGCTGCGCCCCGAGCGGCTGTGGCTGGTGCTGGTCCTGGCGCTCGCCGTCGTGAGTGTGGCGTTCTCGGTGATCGGGCCGCGGCTGCTGGGCGAGGGCACCAACCTGATCTTCGCCGGCGTCGTGTCCAAGCAGCTGCCGGCCGGGGTGAGCCAGTCCCAGCTGATCGCGCAGCTGCGCGCCGCGGGGGAGAACCAGAAGGCGGACATGCTCAGCGCCATGGCGCTGACGCCCGGCACCGGGATCGACTTGACCGCCCTGGCCAATGTGCTGCTGTGGGCGCTGGCGCTGTATGTGCTGGCCTCTGCGTTCGGCTGGATGCAGGCGTACCTGCTCAACGGCGTCGTGCAGCGCACGGTGTTTCGGCTGCGCGAGCGGATCGAGGCGAAGATCAATAGGCTGCCGCTGCGCTACTTCGATTCGATCCAGCGAGGCGAGCTGCTCAGCCGGGTGACGAACGACGTCGACAACATCTCACAGAGCCTGCAGCAGTCGATCAGCCAGGCGGTCACCTCGGTGCTGACCGTGGCGGGGGTGCTGCTGATGATGGTCATCCTCTCGCCCACGCTGGCGCTGATTGCGCTGGTGACCATTCCGCTGACGCTGGTGACCACGGCCATGATCGCCAAGCGCTCGCAGAAGCTGTTCGTGGCGCAGTGGAAGCACACCGGCGAGCTCAACGGGCAGATCGAGGAGACCTACACCGGGCACGCACTGGTGAAGGTGTTCGGCCGGCAGCGCGAGGTGGAGGAGCGGTTCCGGCAGAAGAACGCCGAGCTGTATCAGGCCAGTTTCGGCGCGCAGTTCATTTCCGGGCTGATCATGCCGGCCATGACGTTCATCGGGAACCTCGTCTATGTGGGGATCGCCGTTGTGGGCGGGCTGCAGGTGGCCTCCGGGGCGATGCAGCTTGGCGACGTGCAGGCGTTCATCCAGTACTCGCGGCAGTTCACCCAGCCGCTGGCCCAGCTGGGCTCGATGGCCAACCTGCTGCAGTCCGGGGTGGCGTCGGCGGAGCGGGTGTTCGAGCTGCTGGACACCGAGGAGCAGAGCGCGGATCCTGTTCCTTCCGTGGCGCCTTCGGGCGGCCGGGGGCGGCTGGTGTTCGAGAACGTCTCGTTTTCCTATTCACCGGACAAGCCGCTGATCGCTTCCCTGAGTCTCGTCGCGGAGCCGGGGCAGACCGTGGCGATCGTTGGACCCACCGGGGCGGGCAAGACCACGCTGGTGAACCTGATGATGCGCTTCTACGAGATCGACGCCGGGCGGATCACGCTCGATAGCGTGGACGTCACCGCGATGACCCGCAACGAGCTGCGCTCGCGGATGGGCATGGTGCTGCAGGATACGTGGCTGTTCGGCGGGTCCATCCGGGACAACATCGCGTACGGCCGGCCTTCCGCCACGGAGACGGAGATCCTCGAGGCCGCCAGGGCGACGTACGTGGACCGTTTCGTCCGCTCCCTGCCGGAGGGCTACGACACGGTGCTCGACGACGAGGGCTCCAATGTGTCGGCCGGCGAGAAACAGCTGCTGACGATTGCCCGCGCCTTCCTGGCCCGTCCGTCCGTCCTGATCCTGGACGAGGCCACCAGTTCGGTGGACACCCGCACCGAGGTGCTCGTGCAGAAAGCGATGAGTGCTCTGCGGAGTGACCGGACGAGCTTCGTGATCGCGCACCGCCTCTCCACCATCCGCGACGCCGACCTCATCCTGGTGATGGAGGCCGGGCAGATCGTGGAGCAGGGAAACCATGCTCAGCTGCTGGCCGCGGGCGGCGCGTATGCCGCGCTGTATGCGGCCCAGTTCGCGGCTCCGGTGGCGGAGGTTTAGCGACGCGGATCCGCTTGGCCGCTAGACCGGACGCACGACTAGACGATCCATGGTGCGACAGGACGGGTCATCACCCGGCGGTTCACATGTGCGCTGTTATCGGCGTTTACGGACGAGACCGCGATTGAGACACGGAGACCGGTACTGGAACTTTTGCGTTCTGGGGGCTGGACGAGTCCTTAGCAGTTCTTCAATATCGACCGTTAGTGGGACAGACCACGTTGCGCCTCATTCACATGCGGAGGAATGATTCAACCTGGCATTTCATCTTGGACGGCCAGGGCCTCCTTGTGGCGTCCGACCTCAGTGAGATTGGTGGAGAGGTTTTTCAGGGCCATGGCGAGGTTGGGGTTCCAGGCTGCTGGGTTGGTTGCGGCCAGCTCTCGGTAGAGGTCAGTCGCTTCGGTGATGGGGGCCAGGGCTTGGTCTTTGTGTCCGGCTTCGGCGAGGCGGTTGGAGAGGTTGTTCAGGGCCATGGCGAGGGTGGGGTTCCAGGCTGCTGGGTTGGTTTCGGCCAGCTCCCGGCGGAGTTTCACCGCTTCGGTGAGGGGGGCCAGGGCTTCCTCGCCGCTGATGCAGGCCACCGTCCTCACGCCCGCCACCGCGGCACAGCTCGCCGCGTCCATCACTTTCCTGCTCAGCGACGACGGCACCAACGTCAACGGCGCCATCCTGGCCTCCGACGCCGGCTGGTCCGCACTTTAGGGAGCGGGGCCCAACGCAGACGGACGCCGGCGGGAAGTCCCCGCCGTCGTCCGCTTGGTGTGAACCTACTGCGCGGGGCGTTCTTGGGGGACGGGGATCGAGAGTCTCACGATAAGGCCGGAAGTCGCTGCATTCTCGAGTGTGACGGTGCCGTTGACCGATTCCGCGGCGGCCGCGACGATTGCCAAACCCAATCCCGAGCCGTTCGCTGTGCCGCGCACGTTCTCTTCCCGCGAGAAGCGGTCGAAGGCGTGGGGAAGGAAGACCGGGTCGATGCCAGGGCCGGTGTCGGTGATGACGGTGATGATGTGGGAGGGTTCCTGCGTGATGATGGCGGTGATCTTTCCTTTCCCGCCGACAGCGCTGAGGGCGTTCGAGAGCAGGTTATCGAGCACCCGCCCATAGAGGAGAGCCGGCATCGGCGTCGGTACGGCGCGGTCTGTGTGGTCGGGTGTGATCAGTTCGATCTCGACGTCCTCGCCCGTGGCGCGGAGCCGCGCCCGGTCGATGGCTTCCCCGGCCTCATGGACGAGGGCGCCAAAGACGGTGGCCGGCGTTGCCGGGCATCCGGCATCCAGGCGGGAGAGTTCCAGCAGGCATTCAACAAGTTCGGAGAGCCGGGTGGTTGCCCGCTGGGCGCCGAGGATATCGGAGTCAATGCTTCTGCGGTCGCCGTCCCGGAGCAGCTCAAGGTGCGCCTGCAGAACGGCCAGTGGTGTGCGTAGTTCGTGGCTGGCGTCCGAGACCAGCTGCCGTTCCCGGGAGGCCGAAGCCCGGAGGGTCTCGATGAGACGGTTTAGGGTCGTAGCGAGGCCGGTGATCTCATCCCGTGCTGGCCCCACGGGCAGCAAGTCTTCGGCGCCCGCCGCGACGATCGCTTCCGCGCTCCGGCGCAGTCGCGTGACCGGGCGGAGCGCAGCTCCTGTCAGAAGCCACGAGGCAGCGCCGAACAGAAGCGTAAGGGCGCCGAGGCCGAAGCTCACCCCCGTTGTGAGGTTGGTGAGGACGAGATCAGATTCCTGCTGGTTGCGGGCTGAGATGATGGTCCAGTTTCCGGCGCCGGTCTCGACGGTTTCGACCGCGACCAAGTAGGTGGCCTCACCCGCGACGAGCTGCTGCGGGCCCGTGCTGGCTCGGTTGATAAGAGCCATATTCGAGGTGATTGCGGCCGGCAGCGTCGAAATCTGGCTGGTTCCGGCAGGATCGATGACTGCGACGAGTTGACCTTCGCCGGGATTGTCACGAGGTTCGTTCGGCTCCTGCTCAATGGCCGTCTCGAACTGGGTGGCGTCGCTTTGGAGTACTTCGAAAGCAGCGTTTTGCATAATGCCCTCGACCTGCTGCCGCACGACGAGGCCAACGGTACCGAAGAACAGGGCGGCCAGCAGCAGCGTGCCCATCGTGATCCGGGCACGGATGGAGAGCCTGGAAAGCGCCTTCACAGGTCCCGCGCAAGCTGGAAACCGATTCCTCGTTCGGTGCGCAGGCTCACCCCGGTCGTGAGGGGATCGAGTTTGCGGCGGAGGTAGCTGATGTACTGATCGACGATATTCGAATCTGCGTGCTGAAGCGTTCCCCAGATCTCCAGCAAGATCCTCTCCCGTGGCACCGTCTGGTCGGCGTGTTGGGCCAAAAATCGCAACAGCGCGAATTCCTTGGGGCTCAGCGGAACCACCTTCCCGCCGGCTCGCACGAGGTGGTTGTGGCTGTCGATGATCAGCCCACCTACTTCGATCCGGGGACTGAGCGCCAGACTCTCCCGGCGACGGAGTGCCCGCAGGCGGGCTGCGAGCTCGTTGAACGCGAAGGGTTTGATGAGGTAGTCATCGGCACCGGCGTCCAGCCCTCTCACGCGGTCGCTGACGTCGTCCCGGGCCGTGAGCATCAGGATGATGAGGGCGGGAGACGCCTCGCGCAATCGGCGGCAGAGTTCGAATCCGGACATCCCCGGCAGCATCACATCGAGTATTGCGACGCCGTAGTCCGTTTCCTGTGCCGCGATCAGGGCTGCCAGGCCGTCTTCGATCCAGCGCGCTTCGTAACCTTCGACGCCGAGGCCGCGGGCGACGAGAGGCCCAAGTTCAGTGTCGTCTTCGACGATCAGCACTCGTACGGGACGGTCACAAGGTTCAGCCATGGAGCTATTCTCGCCGAAACGGGCATCGCGTTGGCGCCACGGTGTCCATCGACGTGTCTGTGAGAATTCTCAGACAGGACACCTTTTTTCGCAGTTTCACCGGAGCATCGAATGGAAGGGTGCAGTTCATGAGCACCCGAGAGATGACGTCGCCGCCCCCAACCAAGCTGCTGAGCAAGGTTCCCGAGATCACGATCTGGTTCTGGATCATCAAAGTCCTCTGCACCACGGTCGGCGAGAGCTTCGCCGACTTCATCAACGTAGCCCTCGGAGTAGGTCTCGTTGAAACAGCTGTCATCTTCACCGGCGTGACCGCCGTCGTACTTGCCGTGCAGATGAGGCTCCGAGGCTACCGCACGGGCGCGTACTGGCTCACGGTGGTTCTGCTGAGTATTACCGGAACGCTGTACACCGACCTGCTCACAGACCAGGCAGGCGTACCGCTCTGGATCAGCGCCGGCGTGTTCTCCGCGATGCTTGCTGTGGTCTTCACCATCTGGTTCGTCAAAGAACGGACCCTCTCCATCCACAGCATCACCATCAGGCCCCGCGAAGCCTTCTACTGGCTCGCTGTTCTCGTGACCTTCGCCCTCGGCACGGCCCTGGGCGACTGGACCCTCGATCTCACCGGATGGGGACCTGGCGCCTCAATTCTGCTGCCCCTCATCCTCATCGGCATCGTCACCCCCCTCTGGCGTTTCGGCGCCAACCCGGTACTCGCCTTCTGGATTGCCTACATCCTCACCCGTCCCCTGGGCGCGAATATCGGCGACTGGCTCAGTCTCACAGCCCCCGAGGGCGGCCTGGGCTTGGGCACGCTCACCACGAGCATCATCTTCCTCTTGGCCATCCTCGCCACGGTCGTATATCTCTCAATCAGCAAAACCGACACAGTCGAACGCGCATCGGGCACGGCAGCGCCTCCAGTGACCCCCGGACGTCGTCGGACCGCGTTGGGAATCCTGGCAGGTGTCGCGGTCGCCACGGTCATGCTCCTCGCCTACACCAGCAGCCTCCCGCACAAGAGCGCCCTCGCCGACGAAGGCCCTGCAGCGACCTGTCAGGCCGGTTCCGCCGCGCCGACCCAGCCTGAGGCCCAAGCGGCGGCGCAAGCAAACTTCCCTGCCCCGAACATGGCCGAGTTCCGAACCATCACTTCCGACACCCTCGCCTTCGTCAAGAAGGGCGACCAGACCGCAGCCGCGGCCCGGGTTACCGATCTCGAGACCGCCTGGGATGACAACCAATCTGCGCTGAACGCTGCCGACTGCGCCGCGTGGACCTACATCGACAAGCAGATCGATCCCGTCCTGTCCGCTGTCCGCGCGCCCACCCCCAAGCCGGCGACTGAACAGACTGCCCTGAAAAACCTCCTCGCAACGCTCGGAGGTGCCTGAGCTGCCGGCGGCTGGTCTGCACTGTAGTGGAGCGGCACCAAACGCCGGCGGGCGACGGCGGGGAGTCCCGCCGTCGCCCGTTTGGTGTGAATCTGGCTGACGCTCAACGAACTGCGATTGCGGCTTGGCAGCTGAATCCTGTGAACTGCATAGTTGTGTGGCGCGTTATTTGGCGCTCATAGTCGGTCCCGCGACTCGCCTTCGGGTGGCGGGGCTGTTGCTGTGTGCGAGTTGGCTGGAGCCGGTTCGGCCGGGCGCTTTCCGGTTGTACTCCAGCTGGTGAGGAAGTCGAGCTGTTCCTGGGCGTGGGATCCGGGTTCGGCCGTGTAAGCGATGAGGGTCAGGCCCTCTCCGGGGATTTCGAGTGAATCGCCTGTGAGTTCGATGTCGCCGACGAGCGGGTTGTGCAGTGTCTTGCGGGCTGAGCGGTGGAAGCGGACGTTGTGCCGTGCCCAGCGTGTCGAGAATTCCGTGCTTCCGGTGGCGAGATCACCAATCAGGCTGTTCAAGGCCCTGTCGCGCGGATTGCGGCCTGCTTCGGTGCGGAGCGCGGCGGCGAGGTCATCTGCGAGGGTGTTCCATTCGACAAAGAAGTCCTGGGATCGTGGGTCGACGAACATGAACCGTGCAAGGTTCACGGCAGGGTGTCGGGGCTGAGGATGCCCCCGTAGAGGGCGAAGCAGAGGCTGTTGGCGGCCACGATGTCCATGCGTGAATTGCGGACATAGGCGGGCGTGCCTGTCATCCCGGCCAGTATCCGCCCCACGCTGGGCCGCACTTCAGCCCGCACCCGGCGCTTTTCCGAATCCCCCGACGGCGCGGCGGCCCTGGCCAGGTCGAGCAGGTGGGCCCGTTCAGCCTCATCGAGCTGGAGCGCCGCGGCGAGGGATTCGAGGACGCTCTCGGAGACTCCCCGCAGGTTTCCCCGTTCGAGCCGGGCATAGTATTCGGTGCTGACGCCGGTCAGCATGGCCACCTCCTCGCGCTTGAGGCCGGCCACCCTCCTCGTCCCGCCATAGGCGGGCAGCCCGGCCTGGGCAGGAGTTATGCGCGCCCGCCGGCTCATAAGGAACTCGCGGACGTCTTTGCTGTTCTCCATGGCCTCTACGCTACGGCGGCCGGGCCCGGCCTAACAGGAACTGCCAGTACACCGCACGGCAGGCACTCCCGCGCGCAGGAAATGGCTGGTTTTCTTGAATGAATCCACTCGTTGCCCCACGGCCCTAACGGCCGTGCCAGAACCACAGAATCCGACACACCAACATCGAATGATGCCCGCTCTAAGGAGGCCAGCTTGCAACTCATACCGCCCGCTGCCACGGCGAAGGCGCCAATGGAGAGGTTCACCGGAGACGTCTACCTCAATGCGCTTCACAACGGCGAGGCTCCCTCTAGGCTCGCGGCCGCGATGGTGCGCTTCACCCCCGGGGCCCGCACCAACTGGCACTCGCACCCGCTCGGCCAGACCCTGCACTGCACCGATGGGATCGGGTTTGTCGCCAGCCGCGACGGCGCCGTCATCCTCATGCGCCCGGGGGACACGGTCCACACCCCGCCGGGCGAGGAACACTGGCACGGCGCTGCCCGGGACAACGTGATGTGCCACCTGGCCCTGATCGAGCACGACCACGGGCAGAGCGCCACCTGGCTCGA
This sequence comes from Arthrobacter sp. UYEF20, assembly GCF_040546335.1. NCBI lineage: Bacteria > Bacillati > Actinomycetota > Actinomycetes > Micrococcales > Micrococcaceae > Arthrobacter > Arthrobacter sp. UYEF20. The sequence goes on from NZ_JBEPNP010000006.1 coordinate 52,532, forward strand.
GCCGGTCAGCGACATCGACTACGAAACCGCCCACGCCCAAGCCCGCCGATAACCGCAGACACCTGAAGGAAACCCATGAATACCGTCACCCTCAACAACGGCGTCCAGATGCCGATCCTCGGCTTCGGCGTCTTCCAGATCCCCGACGGCGTAACCCCGGCCGCCGTCGAAGCCGCCCTCGCTGCCGGCTACCGCCACCTCGACACTGCGGCCTCCTACGGCAACGAAGAGGCCGTCGGCGCGGCGATCAAGGCGAGCGGCATCGCCCGCGAGGAGCTCTTCGTCACCACCAAGCTCTGGATCCAGCACGCCCCTACCGGCAGCGTTCAAAACGACACCAGGCGCGCCTTCGAAAACTCCCTCCGCCGGCTGGGCCTGGACCACCTCGACCTGTACCTGATCCACCAACCGCTCGGGGACTATTACAGCGAGTGGCGGGCAATGCAGGACCTCCACAAAGAAGGCCTGGCCCGTACGATCGGTGTGTCCAACTTCCACCCCGACCGGCTGGTCGACCTCATCGACCACAACGAGATCGTCCCGGCCGTCAACCAGATCGAGACCCACCCCTTCCACCAGCGTGCCGCCGATCAGGAGCTGATGCGCGAACGCGGCGTTCAGATCGAGTCCTGGGGGCCATTCGCCGAGGGAAAGAACAATCTTTTCAGCGATCCGGTCCTCGGCGCCATCGCCGAGCATCACGGCAAATCTGTGGCCCAGGTCGTGCTCCGCTGGCTCATCCAGCGCGAGGTTGTCGTCATCCCCAAGTCAGTCCGGCCGGAGCGGATGGCCCAGAACCTCGATGTCTTCAACTTCGAGCTCTCCGACGGGCAGATGGGCAAGATCGCCACACTGGATACCGGCGCGAGCCTCTTCTTCGACCACCGCGACCCCGCCATGGTCAGCTGGCTGGGTGGACGCCGGTACAACTGACCCGCGTTCCGTCCGGGTGACCCTAGCCGTCGCTCCGACGGACCCCGTTGTCCCCGTCCCCGGGCCCGTTGTCTGCCGTGTTCAGGCTTGGCTGCGCTGCACCGGGCTCCTCTAGAGCCGGTCACGCCCGGCAGCGTGATCTCCCCTCCTCCAGTCCCAACCTGCTTCACACACCTCCACGAAAAGGACTCCATCATTAGCGATTCAAACCAGACCCGTGCCCAGCAACTTATCGGCGACTTCGCACCCAAGCTCGTGGACCTCACCGACAACGTGCTCTTCGGCGATATCTGGGAACGGAGCGAGCTCTCCCCGCGGGACCGCAGCCTGGTCACGGTCGCCAGTCTGATCACCAGCGGCAGCACGGAACAGCTCCGCGGGCACCTCGTCCGGGCCAAGGCCAACGGCCTGACCGAGACAGAACTCAAGGAGGCCATCATCCACCTGGCCTTCTACGCCGGCTGGCCCAAAGCCATGTCAGCCATCACGGTAGCGAAGGAAGTCTTCAAATCCTGAGGTTACACAATTTTGCGTACCGCCAGAAGTCCGCGGGAACAGGCCGGAGACGCGGCTCCGGCCTGTTCGAAAAGGCTGCCCGGCGCCCACGCCCGCCCACCCGGCAGGACGCGGAGTCCAGCGATATCGATCTTGAGGCGCATGTCGCCAACGGTGGTGATGCTGTCCGTGAACGCTGTCCCGCCGTCGATCGTGAAGGCATGCCAGACGGGGGCAGCGCCCATCCCGGATTGCTGGAAGGGTTTGAGCCGGCTAACGGAACGCTCTTGGCCAGCGTGATGCCCAACGCATTCACCACCGTGCCGATCACGGTGCGGACGCCGGCTGCTTCGAGCTCGCGCTGAGCCTTGGCAACAGCGGATTCGTCGGCTGATGCGATTTCAGTCATGCGCCTATCATGCGGCGCCTCCCCGTCCAATGAAGGGTTCGGAAGATGTGCCGACTTTTTTGGCTTGCGCCGCCCTCCGACGTGACCCTGAAAGGCCGGATCGGACGACGGCGGGAGGCCCCGCCGTCGTCCGCTCAACAGGTTCATTCCTGGGCGCTGAGGTTCCAGTGGACTCGGATGGCCTCGGCAATTGGGCCAGCGGTGACGTCGACCCGGAAAGCAACTGGCGCCGTTCCTGTCTCTTCGACGACCGAGTCACGGTACACGCGGCCGCATGAGGGACACAGGGTGTAAAGATCCTCATCCGCAGGCCATTCCGCCAGCTCGGCGGGGACCGGGGTGTTGTCTCCGATGTAGACGGGGACGCCTTGTGAGTTGGCCTGAATCAACCCGTCCTTGCTGACGGTGTTGCCGCACACGCAGGTGATGGTGGTGACATCATGACCGATCACATCTGCGGTTTCAGTGTCCATGATGACCTCCCCGGTGATGGAAGAGACGTTCTGGTATCAGCTTATGCCTGCCGATCTGTGCGGTGGCACTGGAACTAGATAACGCCAGCTAATGTGGCAGCGGCCGCCTGCTGCGGGGACCTGCGGGCAATGCACGCCACTGTCCCGATGCTGCTGCGGTTCCTCAGCCACTAGCCGGCTCCGCCAGGGACGGCAGCCTTCGGATGCCACCAGATGCTCATAGATGAGCAAGGCTGACCGGCGAGGCACCGCATCGGTCTACGGCAGCCGCGAGGGGCGCAGCAGGGTCGCGTCTCCCGCGCGATCTGGATCGAGGAGCACGGGACTGACCAGTACTGCCGGGCCGCGGTGCAGGACGCCGTCGGAGAGTACCTGGCACCGCACGCCGCCGCGCCCGCCCATGGCTTTATGGGCGCCCGGGGCAAGCATCGCATCCATCCACCCCGCGCCCAGTGTTGCGGCGAACGTCAGGCTCTGGGCTGCTCCTGGTTCTGGTCGGGGGAGGCCACCCAGACGGTCCGGGTGGCGCGGGGTTCCAGTTCGATGTCGTCGGGGAACCGCTCCAGCAGGTCTGCCACGGCGTCGCGGTCGTCCGCGGTCAGGGCCGGCAGGTGCGAGAAGCGCGCAAACCACTCCTGGGCGTACTCCCGTGCGGCCGGGGTCACGGGCGCGGTGGCGGTCACCTCGGACTGCGTGACGCGGAACCCGGCGGCCTCGATGACCGGCGTCCAGTTCGGGTGGTGGTTCCACCCCTCGGCCGCCGCAGCGGCGTGGCAGCGCTGCTCCAGCAGCGCTCCGCGCGGATGGCTCAGGAAGCGGGGCAGGGCGGCGAGCTCGACGACGACCAGGACCCCACCCGGCGCCAGTGCCCGGCGGACCCCGGACAGGAGCCGGGCGGGGTGGGCGACGTGGTGCAGCGAGGACGATGCCCACACCAGGTCAACCGGCGCCTCGGAATCCGCCGTCATGGAGGAGCCGGCCAGCGCAGGGAAGCCGTCGTCGAGGTCGGCCTGGACCACGGCGAAACCCTGCTCGCGCAGCAGCCCGAGCATCTGCGGATCGTTGTCGACGCACGTCACCGCGGCGTCGGGGTACCGCCCGCGCAGCAGCCGGCTACCTGCGCCGGTGCCGGCGCCGAGGTCAACGACGCTGCGCGCAGCTGGCACCCCGGTCAGGTCCAGGACGGCTGCGAGGTGGTCGCCGAACACTTCGGCATCGAGGTCGAGGACGCGGTGCTGGTCATGACTGCCAGGCCGCTGGTGGGTCTGGTGGCCGTTGTCCGGCGTCCGGTGGGCCTGGTGGTCCATGCTCATCATCTTTCCACTGTGGCCGCAGGGCCCATATCGGCGGCATTCTGACCATCATCAAGGCCATGGCGTCGGTGACCCAGCACGATCTTGGAGACGGCTGCTTCCGAGGCGGCCGAGAAGGGGCCGAAGTGCCCCTCAACGGCCCACCGGGTTTCCTCGTCGATGAGGTCGGCGTTGATCCGTGCGCCGGTCATGACACCCTCGGCCGCCGCGGTGATCACCTGAGCCATTAAGTTGGAGACATTCCCCGCCGCATACACGCCGCGGGCAGCCGTCGCACCACCCATAGCGTCGGTCTCGATGAACCGTCCGGCCCCTGACGGGTGCACCTGGGAACTTAGCCCGAGTGATTCCAGAAGCGCGGATCTGGCCTCCATCCGTGTTCCGACGGCCAGGGCCTGTACGTCGAACGAGGGACCCTGGCGGAGCGTGAGCCCCGTGAGGACACCATCGACGGCGTCGACAGAAGCCACGGCGCCGTCAACGACCCTTAAGGACCGGGCGGCAAGCTTGTCCCACTCGTCGTCGGTGGGTTCCACGGTGTCGTTGAGGAAAAGGGTGATATCCCGGGACCACTGCCTGAACAAGAGTGCCTGATGGACGGACAGCGGGCCTGTGCCCAGCACTCCAATCCGTTGCCCCCGGATTTCCCAGCCATGGCAGTAGGGGCAGTGCACAACGCCCTTTCCCCATTGCTCCCGCAGCCCGTCGATGGGAGGCAGCCCGTCTGTCAAGCCGGTGGTGACGAGGAGGCGCCTGCCGGAGAACCGGCGGGCATCTCCGAGAATCACCTCGAATCCATCGGGGGTTCGCCGTGCCGAAACGGCTTCGCCGTCAATCACCGTTCCTCCGTAGGAACGCACTTCGCTGCGTCCGATGGACAGGAGTTCCCGGGGGTTCATTCCGTCCCTCGAAAGATAGCCGTGTACACCCGACGCGGGTCCGTTGCGTGGAGTTCCTGAATCGATGACCAGCACCGAGCGCAGCGCCCGGGCCAGCGTCGTGGCCGCGCTGAGTCCCGCCGCGCCGCCGCCCACAATCACAACGTCATACCGTGTGGTGTCCATGCTGATTTGTCCTTCGTCGCGTCCTGAAAATTAGCCGCCAGCGTTCTTGTGCGGTTACACCAGCTTCCATCGCATGAACGAGAATTGACAAACTTGTTTGCCGTTATGGCAAAGTGGGGAGTATGGAAACTGAGCTTGACGATGTTCTCGGGGCGGTCGGCCCCCGGCTTCGGGCACTCCGTACGGAGCGAAACCTCACCCTCGGAGATGTGTCCTCCGCATCCGGAGTATCGGTTAGCACCCTGTCCCGCCTGGAATCCGGCCAACGCAGGCCCAACCTTGAAATCCTGCTGCCCCTCGCGAGGTTGTACGGTGTTCCCCTCGATGATCTGGTCGGCGCGCCGCCCACCGGGGATCCGAGAATCCACCTGCAGCCCATCACCCATGCCGGCATGACGGCTGTTCCTCTCACGCGCCGCCCCGGCGGACTGCAGGCCTTCAAGATGGTGCTCACCGGTGACGCCCGCGGGGCAGAGCCGGACCCGCGCGTGCACGAAGGCTACGAATGGCTCTACATCCTCAACGGACGACTGCGTCTGGTGCTGGGCGACAAGGACTTTGAACTTCGCCCTGGCGAAGCCGCGGAATTCGACACCCACACGCCGCACTGGTTCGCCAGCGCTGACGGCAGACCCGTCGAGTTCATCAGTCTGTTCGGGCAGCAGGGCGAGCGAATGCACGTGCGCGCGCGTCCCAAGCCCTGATAGCCGCAGAGGTCCGATGCGTTCTGTCCCTAGCGCCTGCCCGGTAAACGTTGGCGGATCGATCTGCGACACTGAGGCCGCTGCCGGGCAGCCAACGCTGTGCGAGCCAGGAGCGGACCCGCCAGGGCCCTGCCCCACGCCTTCCACCGCACGTCGACCCCGCGACCATCCCGAGCCGAGCCGTCCAGCGGTAAAGCCTGGGGTCACTTTGTTCGGTCTTGCCCGAAGGTGCCGGCGTGGGAAACAATGTTCCGGCCGGATCCAGCCAGGTCGAAAGGGATTACTACTATGACAGCGCGAGACACGTCCTCAGTCGGTGCCCCGTGCTGGGTCGACACCTGGCAGCCCGATCCCCGGGCCGCCAAAGACTTTTACGGTCAGCTCTTCGGTTGGAGTTTTGACGAACCGGTCCCGATGCCGTCCGGTCTCGACGGCGACTACTACACCGCGCGCCTTCACGGGCAGTTGGTGGCCGGCATTGGGCAGGCGCCGCCGCTGACACCTCCGGGCTGGATCACCCACGTCCGTGTCGAGGACATCGGGGAATCCTTGGCCCGCGCCGAGCGGGCAGGAGGCAGGCGCCTCGGGCCGTCTGATCCCGGGTCCGACTACCGCTTTGCAGTGCTCGCCGATCCTACCGGCGTCCCCTTCAGCCTGCGGGAGGCGGGTGAGAACGACGGCGTCGAACTGGCCAATGAGCCGAACTGCTGGGCCATGAGCTCGCTGCACACTCCGGATGTTGGACGGGCCCAGGCGTTCTACGGGGCGATGTTCGATTGGGAGCTCAAATCATTGCCGGACGTTCCTTTCTCGCTGTGGCTGCGCTCGGACCGGGTCGTGGCGGTGGTGACGGCAACCGATGACGTCGAGGTCCCACCGCATTGGAGCGTCAACTTCGCCGTCGCCGATGCCGACGCCATCGCCGAGCATGCTGTTGCTCTCGGCGGTGGAATTCTTATGGCGCCCACGGACACTCCGGGATTTCGAAGCGCCGTGATCAGCGACCCTCAAGGGGGCGTCGTCGCGGTCAGTGCAACCACAGGCTGACGCGAACTTCCAGCTGTCGTTAGCTCGGCGTAGCACCCGAACGGTAGAGGACGACGGCGGGACCTCCGCCGTCGTTATTCCACCGTCCCGCGCTGGCCTAAGCGTCGGGTGGCAGCGTCCGGCGGGTCCAGGTCGGTCCCGGCGCTCCCTAGGGCTCGACGAGCGTCAGGATCGTTTCCGGACGGACGCCGTCGAATTTCATCGCTTCGGCTGCCGCTTCGGACTCCATAATTCGCTGGAAAGTTTCCATTTCGGGGACTTCGACGATCAGGCCTACACGGTGGCTCTTTGCCGGGTCGATGAACGTTCGAACCGTGATGCCCAGAGGCCCGAATACCTCTTCCCTTTTTGGTGAGCTGAGCCAGTGCTCAACGTCGTCGACTTCGTGGAAGATCATTATTGTTGGCATCGTTGCCTCTGCTTTCTGGGTTGTGCCAGGAGCCGGGCTGGATAGGAGCCGCGGGAGGACATCCTGATCACGCTGAACGTACCACGGCCTCGAATGCAGCGGTAGCAGGAAAAATTGAGGTCCGGCCCCCGCCAAAACGGACGCGGTCGACGGCGGGAGGTCCCGCCGTCGTCCGCTGTTTTTGCCTACGCGCAGTCCCCGGACATCGGCGGGCTCACGTCCCTGCCGGCCCTGCGGGAGCAGTGAACCAACCTGCACCGCGGTCTGCTGCTGGACGCCGGCGAAGCGTGGTTCTCCTGGCCGCCGGCCCCGGAGACCATCCGCGGAACAGTCGCCGAACTGGACCGTCTTGGGTCCGTGCGCCAACTAGTTGACATCCAGGGGGACGGGGTCTATTGGTTGGCATGTCCAACCCATTCAGACCTGACTAGGAGAAGAAATGGAAGCCGCGCCGTACGGAGTCGTGCACTTTTTCGCAGGAGGCACGAAGGATCAGTACGAAGCCTCAATTGCCGCCGTTCACCCGGGTGAGGGGCGCCTCCCCGAGGGCCAGATCTTCCATGCCGGAGGCGCTTCTGCCGGCGGCTGGACGATCATGGCTGTCCATGAGTCGAAGGAGAGTTGGGAGAAATTCCGCGACGGCATCCTCCTTCCCCGGATGCAGCAGGGCATCGAGGGCGGATTTGCATCCCCGCCCGAAGAGACGGTCATCGATCTGTACAAGGTCATGCCCTAGGAATGCTGGAGGGCGCCGCCGAGGGTCTGGAGAGCTGTGGCGTGCCTTGTGGTCGATATAAGTCGATGTGAAAGGAAGAGCGATGGCCGCCATAGTGAACTACTTCGAGGTCGGCTCGTCGGACCCGGATGCCGCGCGGACTTTCTACGGCTCACTATTCGATTGGAGCTTTGGTGAGCCCTCGCCTGCTGGCTACCGGACGGTGAACGGCGGCAACGGTGGTTTGTGGGACACCACCTCGCTGGGCGGAAACGCCTGGGCGATCTTCTACGTGCAGGTCGATGATGTGAAGGCCGCGATCGGCCGCGCCGAGTCGCTCGGAGCGAGCGTTATCATCCCATTCGTTGACAACGGCGCCATCGAGTTCGCGCACCTCCTCGATCCGCAGGGAAACCGTTTCGGCGTGTGGCGGCCGAAACAGCCGGTGTGAGCCAGCGGAGAGGCGCCCGTACCGCTGATCGGGTTTCGGGAACGGACACGGCAAGTCGGATGATGCTGTGTCCATAGACGGAGCTCTTCACGGCCGCAGGCAAGGTTTGATCCGGGCCTCTATTACGCGCGTGCGGTCAGGCGGGCGCGGGCCGTGGCCGGACCTCATGCTGGCGGCCGTTGACGGGAGACATGAACGAGCGCGTCGCAGGCCTGACGCGCCCGTCAATGCATTGAGCTTGTCAGTGCGACGAACCCAGTGCCGCTGGCTAGGTCAACGCGTCGATGGCGAGGGTGATCGCAAGGATGAGCGGGATGTCCTCGCTCTGCGCGATGTCGACGCCGTAGGAGTCCCAAGCCCTGACCAAAGATCCGGTCCGCCCGCCGGCGCCTCTCCCGAAGCGGATGGTCCGGGGGAAACCTAGCGGCTGCTCACCTGACCGAACAGCTTCGCGATTGGTGCGAGTACGAGCGGGCGGGCGGCGTACCAACCGGCCGCCGTGACGGCGATTGCGGCCGCGAAGAGCCAGAACCCGACCCAGTTCACCACGTCGGTCCCGCCGAACATGTGGTTCAGATTGCGCAGCGCACCGGTCGAGAACACCAGGAACACGTGGACGAGAATGAACAGCACGAAAAACAGCATCGTCGGGAAGTGGATCGCACGCGCAGCCTCCACCAGGTAGATCTTGTTCAGCGTCTTCGCGTTCTTCGGCCAGAACTCGCTCATGCGCACTCCCGTGACCGCTGCGAGCGGGGCCGCGATGAACACCACGAGGAAGTACATGAGCTGCTGCAGGCTGTTGTAGTTCACCCAGCCGGTCTCAACGGGCCAGTCGAGTGTCATGTACTGCAGGAGAGCAGAGAGCGCGTTCGGGAACACTTCCCAGCTGGTCGGTACGATTCGCACCCAGCGGCCCGAGGCAAACAGCAGCACCACAAAGATGAGCCCGTTGGCCAGCCACAAGATGTCGAGCGACTGGTGCAGCCACAGGTTGATGCTGATCTTCTTGCCACCGCGCTTCGGCGTCCAGAACGCCGGCGGCTTCTGCTGGGTGCGCACCTGATAGCCGGAGCGGATGATGAGCACCATCAGGAAGATGTTCAGGAAGTGCGTCCACTGCGCCCACCACGGGAAGCCGGACTCGGCGGTCTCGGGCAGGTGGTACTCGCCGGGGTACCTCTCGAGGAACTCCGGCACGCCCGGCAGCGTGGTCACCCCGCGTGCGGCGAGGACCAGAATCCCGGCGGCAGCCACGGCGCCGACGGCGAGGAGCACCACGCGCTTGATCCACTGGCCCAGGGTGCGCGAACCGTAGAGCCTTGCCTCGGTTGCGGCCTTCGCCGGCTTGTCAGCGGCGACCGCCTTCGCGACAGGCAGTGCTGGAGGCACGACGGCGGTACGCACCGAGGGTGCCTCACTCACCACGGCCGGTGCTTCAGGCGCGGCAACAGCGGGCGCCGCAGTTTCGGCAGTCACCGCAGCTGGTGCCTCAGCGACAGCTGCGGTGACTACCGGGGCCGTTGTAGCAACTGCGGGCGCGAATCCTTCGGGCGGCCACGGCTCACCACCGGGGACACGGGGAAGCCCGCGACGAAGCGACGTGGTTCCCGCCGTCGTCGTGGCCGGTGCGGTTTCCGAAGCAGCTGCAGACGGCGTCGCTCTCGGCATTGCATTCTCAGCAGTATCTGCTGCGACATCTGCGGCCGGCGCGGGCGCGGCGGCCGCTGCGGGAACCGTATCTGATACTGAAACGTCGCCCGCTGGCGGCCAAGGCTCGCCGCCCGGCACGCGCGGCAGGCCACGGCGCAGCCTCCGCGCCAGCGCGGCGCCGTCGTTCACTGCTGGGACCGGAGCGGACGCCGCCGTCGTATCCGGCGCCGTTTTCTGAACAGCTGCCGCTCCTGCCGCTCCTGCCGCTCCTGCCGCGACAATGCGTGCGGGCGCCTCGCCTGCTGCCGGCCAGGGGTCACCCCCTTCGACGCGCGGCAGGCCTCGCCGAATAGACCGAGACTGGGTTGCCATCGCTACTTCTTCCGAGCCTCAAGTGCGCTGATCAGCTGAGGCACCACCTTGAAGACGTCGCCCACCACACCGAAGTCGGCGATCTCGAAGATCGGCGCGTCTCCATCCTTGTTGATGGCGACGATCGTCTTCGCGGTCTGCATGCCGGCCCGGTGCTGAATCGCGCCGGAAATGCCCAGCGCGATATACAACTGTGAGGACACGGAAACCCCGGTCTGGCCGACCTGATGCGACTGCGGGATGTAGCCCGCATCCACCGCGGCACGCGAAGCACCCACGGCAGCACCGAGTGCATCGGCGAGCTGTCCAACGAGGGCGAACTGTTCCTCCGACCCGAGGCCGCGCCCACCCGCGACAACCTTCGCGGCACCACGCAGCTCCGGCCGCGAGGTGGCGGCAACCACCTCCTCGAACGAGTCGATCCGCGCGGACGGCTTGCCCGAGGGCGGCACCGCCAGGATCTCCGACGCCTGCGGCTGGGCCGTGGGGCGCGCCTCGATGGAGCCCTGGCGGACCGTAATCACCGGCGCCCCAAAGGTGGACGTTGACGTCACATCGTAGGCACCGCCGTAGACGGAGTGGTGTGCCACGACGCCCTCGTCATCACGTGACACACCGATCGCATCGGCAGAAATCGCTGCACGCGAACGGGCAGCGTAGCGGCCGGCGAGGTCGCGCCCATTCAGGGAATGCGAAATCAGGATCGCGTCCGGCTGCACCTGCTCCACAGCGGCGGCCAGAGCGTCCGCGCCCGGCACTCCGAGCGCGGACGGATCCGGAGTCTCCGCGATCAGTACGCGCGCGGCACCAAGGGCCGCGGCCTCCGCGGCGGCGCTCCCGGCGCCGGGGGAGGCAAGTACCAATGCAACTGGCGTGCCGACTGCGGCGGCAGCGCCGAAGAGCCCGGCCGCAGCCTTCTCGAGTTCACCGGAAGCCCGGGTTTCCACGACGACGAGGATCGCGTCACGAGGGAATTCAGTCATGTCGTTACTCCTTACGCCAGTCGGTTCTCTACAAGGAAGTCGGCGAGCTTCTCGCCGGCGTCACCCTCGTCAATGATCTTTACGCCCGCCGCACGCGGGGGCTTTTCTGCAACAGTCAGCATGATCGAACGCGCCGCGTCCGGGTTGTCGGCCGTGATCCGGAGGTCTGCGAGGGTAAGCACGTCAAGGGGCTTCTTCTTCGCGGCCATAATTCCTTTGAAGTTCGGGAAGCGCGCCCCGGGAAGCGCTTCGGTAATGGAAATCACCGCGGGCAGGTTCGCTGATACCTTCTGCACGCCGGAATCAACGGGCCTGGAGCCGGACACGGCGCCGTCGCTGATCTCTACGGTGCTGAGGCCGGTTGCATGCGGCACGTCAAGCAGTTCTGCAAGCATCGCGGGAATCATTCCGCCTGATCCATCGGTGGAGACGTTGCCGGTGATCACCAGGTCAAACCCAACGCGACGGATCGCTGCTGCGAGGGTTTCAGCGGTAAGTCCAAGATCCGCACCCCGGAGCGCCTCGTCAGAGACGTGGATGGCGCTCCCCGCGCCCATTGCAAGCCCCCTGCGTATCGTTGCCGTCGCACCCTCGGGAGCGAGGGAGACGACTGCGACCTCAGTGCCTTCGTTAGCGCCGGCGTAAGTCAGTGCCAGCTCCAGGGCCCGCTCACCGATCTCATCAATGACTGCCTCGCTGGCTGCCCGATCGGCGAGGCCTGTTTCAAGGTTCAGTTTTCGGTCCCCGTAGGTGTCGGGGACTTCCTTGACTAGGACGATAATCTTCATCGATGGCTCTTCCTGTGGCGGGCCTGTCTCGAGAGAGGAGACACGGCGGATCTCCATTGAGTCTACGAAAGTGCTGCCCTTCCCGCCGGACGGGGCCCGTGTCGCGAGTTGAAGGATCTAGCCTTCGTCCTTGGCAGTGCTTATGCCGGAGGGGATCAGAGCCATGACGTTCGAGTCGGCGGGGGTCCCCGCCGACTTCAAGAACACGACCTCCTACCTTGCGGAGGAAAAATGACCCTGCCCCCATCCGAACGGGGAGATCTCCAGCCGCGTCCGCCTGGCGAGTAGAGGAAGGATTGCCTCACGGAGGCTGTGGCCTGGCATCCAGGCACGCCGTCGTCGGCCTGACCAAGAACTCCGCCGTGATGTACGGGCCCAAGGGACTGCGCTTCAACGCCGTGGCTCCCGGCGCCACCATCACCAACATCGTGGCCACCTGGGGATCCCAGCTCGCGGCCGTGCGACTGGGCCCGCTGATGCAGTCCACCGTCCCTACGCCCGCCACGGCCGCCCAGCTCGCCGCCTCCATCACTTTCCTGCTCAGCGACGACGGCACCAATGTCAATGGCGCCGTCCTGGCGTCCGACGGCGGCTGGTCGGCCCTGTAGGTCAGCGGCGCCCAGGATGGGGGCCATTCGGAAGCGGTGGCTTCCTTCGAGTTATTGGGTTCCACGGAAGGCGCAGCGGCCTCTTACTCTTCCCGGTTTTGGTAGTACCGGACTTCGAGCATCTTGGCACCGTACTCGGAGATCCAGGGGCCGTGTGCCATGCCCGGAGGCCGGATTGCCCAATCGAGTGCGTTGAACGTCCGGTTCGGCCGCTGATCGAAGGACGGCCGGCCCCAGCTAGTACGCCTGGAGTCCACGACCGGGAAAGCTGCAGCCAACGCAAGCGGACGACGGCGGGAAGTCCCGCCGTCGTCCGCCTTACAAGGCATTCGGGATCATCGAGCGGGCACTCGAGGAACACTGGGGCTCAGGTGAACTGCCGGAGCTATCGCCCAAGTCGCGGCGACTTCCGCAGCCTCCATTGCCTGGTTGCAGTGCGCGGTTCACTATGGAGACAAACGGGACGGCCGGCACGGACCGGTAGCGCTCTCGGCCTCACGGATCAAGGGGGAGTACATGGACGACAGCACCGGTTCTGTTTCCCCGAACCGACGTACGCTGCTGAAGGCGGCCGGGATTGGGGTGGCCGGTGTGGCCGGTATACCCCTACTGTCCGCTTGCACCGGCGAATCCGTACAGCCTGCGTCATCGGCGTCGGCATTACTGCTCCCGGCCCCGCCGGGACAGATCGAACCGCTGCTGGACCGGCCGAAAGTTACAAATGCCTTGGCCAAGCTCGACGGATTGATCCGGGACGCCATGGAGCGCACCGGGCTGCCGGGGATAGCCGTAGCCGTGGTGTATCGGGACGAGGTGGTGTACTCCAAGGGCTTTGGGGTCCGGGAGGTCGGAAAGCCCGAGGAGATCGGTCCTGACACGGTGTTCCAGTTGGCTTCTGTGTCCAAGCCCCTGGCGTCCACGGTGGTGGCAGGGTTGGTGGGGCGGCAGGTCATCAACTGGACCGACACAGTCATTGAACATAACAAGGGCTTCGCGCTCAAGGATGACTACGTCACGCGGAATGCGAGCTTTGCTGATCTGATGTCACACCGCAGTGGGCTGAAAACGGGTTCGGGCGATCTGCTGGAGGACCTCGGATTCGATCGGGCGTACATCCTCGGCCACCTCAACCAGGAGCCCCTTGATACGTTCCGGTCCAGCTACAACTACAGCAATTTCGGCTACACGGAAGGCGGCCAGGCAGCAGCCGATGCCATGAAAATGACCTGGGAAGACCTGGCCGACGAGATCCTGTTCCGGAAGCTGGGCATGTCCGCCAGCAGTTACCGTCACTCGGACTATGAGACAGCTTCAGACAAGGCCATCCTTCATGTGCCCCTCGGGAACAAGGAATGGGCAGCGAAATACCGCCGCAACGCCGATTCCGAGGCTCCGGCCGGGGGTGCGAGTTCGTCGGTGCGGGACCTGGCGCAATGGCTCCGGCTGCAGCTCGGCAACGGCAGTTACGAGGGCAAGCCCGTTATTGATTCGGCTGCCCTCCAAACAACCCACGTTCCCCATGCAGTCTCCGGGCCGGCGTCGGCTCCCGCTGCCCGCTCCCGTTTCTATGGGCTGGGGTGGAACGTCTCCTACGACGATCAGGCCCGTGTCCAGCTGGGACACTCCGGGGCATTTAATCTTGGCGCAGCCACGGCCGTCTCGATGCTTCCAGGTGAACAACTGGCAATTGTGGCCCTGACCAACGGGCGCCCACAGGGGATTCCTGAAGCAATCACCGCAGGCTTCCTGGATACAGCCCAGCACGGATCGCCCACGGTCGATTGGCTGGCATTCACCGCTGGCGTATTCAAACAAATTGATGAGTCCGAGAATCCCAAGGTCGACTACACCAAGGTTCCGCCTAACCCCTCTCCTGCCAGGACAAACAGTGCCTACACAGGCACCTATGACAACTCCTACTTTGGCCAGCTGGTGGTCCTCGAGCAGGGCGGGAAACTGGCCATGAGAATGGGGCCGCCTGGCAGTCCCACCACTTTCCCGCTTACTCACTTTGACGGCGACACGTTTAGCTTCGAATCCATCGGAGAGAACGGCAACGGCCTGGCCGGTGCACTGTTCGCAGGAGCAAACGGCGGCTCCTCGCCAAGCGTCACCCTGGACTTCTACGACAGAACCGGGCTGGGGACATTCACGCGGGCCTCGTAAGGCTACGGATTCCGGCCGCACTTGGTGATGCCGGGGAGGACGCCTGGCAGACGCTAAACGGAAACGGACGACGGCGGGAGGTTCCCGCCGTCGTCCGCTACACCGCTGGAGGGACGGCTACTGAGCCGGTTTCGCTGACATGTGCGACGCCAACAGCTTCCAGTGATAGGCCTCGTTGACCCACACTTCACGGTCATCGATTCCCGGTCCCGGCTGCGCCGCTGCCGGCTCAGACATGGAGGAGTTCATTGATGATGCGCTGGCCGGCGCTGCGTTCGCGGGTGGCGAGGGATCCCATCAGGTCCACGGCAATGGCGGCCACCGGTGCCTTGCCTTCTGCGAAAGGTTCGGCGAGGTTCACCTCATGGATGATGGCGTTGCCTTCAGGGTCCCGGACCATGCCGAAAGCTTCGGCCAAGGCTTGTGCATCCCCAGCCATCACGTAGCCTTCGGCTATCCCTCCGCCGCCGGACATGCCAAACCTGGCGGCGGTGCCTTGGTCGCGCATTGCCGTGGGGCCGCTGGCGATCAAGTGATCGTTCAGGGCGGCGAGTCCGTCAGGGCTGACCCTGAACCGGGTCGTCGTGTCCTTGTTTCGAGCGAGAATGCAGACGGCGTTGGCGTCCAATTCGTGAAGCCTGGATTTCAGCCGGGATTTTTCTGAGGGGGAAATCCAAGTGGGGTTCTGTCCCGATAGCAGGGCCAGAGCAGCCCAAGCGGTCTTTGCTGTCCATGCCCGACCACGGCGGGTCCCTGTAGCGGCGAGTCGTTCAACCGCGGACCTGTCGATGAGAATGGTTTTCCCTGCTGTCCCAGCCGAGGTCAACTGGCCGGAGCCCAATAGCCGGTGAATGGACATTTTGCTGCGGCCGAGGCGGTCGGCGGCCTCCGCGACGCAGCGGACGACGGCGGAAAGTCCCGCCGTCGTCCGCTCGGTGTGTACCTACTTCTCGTAGACGATGACCCGCAACGAGCTGCGCTGGCGGATGGGGACGGTGCTGCAGGATGCGTGACTGCCCGCACGCCTGGGGAAACCGGATAGGCGTGTTCACCTGCCCGGTGCCGCATGGTGGCCGGGATGCGCGTTGCCCTTGCCAGCTATTGACTGAAAATTCAGTCAGGCTTATGGTTGATGCATGCATCAACGTGATGCAGCTCACGAAAGGCTTGCCATGATCAGCACGCGCTTCCGCAAAGACGCGGATTCCGCCGGTGCCGCATCCGCGCACAAGGACCGCTTCGGCCGCATTGAGTCGGCCGGCATTGAGTTCATTCCCGACGAACAACGCACCTCCCGCCCCCGGAACCTGTTCACCGTGTTCTTCGGCGGCAACTTTGCCTTCTCGGTCATCGTTTTCGGCTGGCTTCCCATCACCTTCGGCCTGGACTTCGTCGGCGCCGCCACGGCCAGCCTCACCGGTCTCCTCGTCGGTACGGCCCTGATCGCCCCGATGGCTCTCCTGGGGCCACGGACCGGCACCAACAACACCGTTTCCAGCGCCGCACACTTCGGCACCCGGGGGAGGTTGATCGGTTCCGCCCTGACCCTGTTGTTCGCCCTTGCCTACGCCGCCATCGCGGTCTGGACTTCGGGGGACGCGCTGGTTGCCGCCGCCGAGCGGCTGCTGGGCGTGCCTGTTGACGGCACCACGCTGGCCGTCGGCTACGCCGTGATCTCCGTGGAAATCGTATTGGTTGCGCTTTTTGGCCACGGCACAGTGGTGGCGATGCAGAAATTTGTCGCCCCGGTGGTCGGCATTCTGCTGCTCATCGGCGTCGTTGCTTTCGCTCCCACGTTCAGCCCCACCTCCGTGCACGCCGAATACCTTCTGGGCGACTTCTGGCCCACCTGGATTTTGTCCGCAGTCATTTCCGTCGGAGGCCCGCTGTCCTACGCGCCGACGCTGGGCGACTACAGCCGGCGCATCTCCGGAAAGCTCCACTCGGACCGGTCCGTGGTCGGCGCCACCTGCCTTGGTGTGTTCCTGGGCCTGTTTGTCACTGCCCTCTTCGGCGCCTTCACCGCCTCGGCTATTCCGGAACTCGGCGGCTCATACGTCGCCGACCTGGTGCGGTCCGCGCCGGCCTGGTATCTGCTGCCGATCCTCATCATCGCGTTGGCCGGCGGTCTCGGCCAGGGCGTGCTCAACCTCTACGCCAGCGGCCTGGACCTCGAAGCCCTCTTCCCGCGCCTGCGCCGCATCCACACCACGCTCATCACGTCGGTGATCGCCGTCGGACTCCTCTACCTTGGTGTCTTCGTGTTCAACGCGGTGGACTCCATCACCGCCATGACGCTGGTGCTCAACGGATTCGCCGGCCCCTGGGTGGCCATCAACGTCCTGGGCTTCCTGATCGCCCGCCGCGGCAAATACCACGCCGCAGACCTCCAGCTCTTCCGCGCCAACGGACCGCGAGGACGGTACTGGTTCAGCAACGGCTGGAACCTCCGGGCCGTGATCCCCTGGGCCATCGGATCAGTCTTCGGCCTGCTGGCCACGGACACATCCCTCTACACCGGCCCGCTCTCGCAGCTCGCCGGGGGAATCGACCTCAGCTTCCTTGGCTCCACAGTCATCGGAGCCGTCGGCTATCTCGCGGCGCTCCGGCTCTGGCCCGAACCGCCTGCCTCCCCGGCCGACGCCGCACCGGAGCGGGGTGAGCACGTATTACTGTCAAACCATGACTGACAAACTAGCCAAGATCCTCACCGCCGCCACCACCTGCATCGCCAGGAACGGCGTCCGGGGAATGCGGGTCAACGATGTGGCTGCAGAAGCCGGAGTTTCGCCGGGCCTCCTGTACTACCACTTCACCGACCGGGCCGGCCTGCTTGCCGCAACGCTTGAACACATCAACAAGCAGGTCAGCAAGGACGACGCCGCTCCCGCCTCCCCTGACGCCGAAGACCGCGCCCGGCACTTCAGGCACCTGCTCCTTGACGAAATCAAGGACGACGCAGATGTCCGCCGGAATTCGGTGGCCTGGAACGAACTCCGCGCCTGCTCTATCTTCGAACAGGAACTGGCAGAACCGCTGTCCAGGACAACGCAGGAATGGAACCGCGAGATCGCCCAGGCCATCGTGGCCGCCAGCGAAGGCACCAGCGACGACGAGGCCGCAGTCACTGCGGAGATCCTCACCAGTTTGGTGGAAGGGATCTCCGGCCGCTGGCTCAACGGTTTCATCACCACAGACCACGCGCGTTCCCTGTTGACGACGGCCATCGGCTCACTCACCACACCACGCCCGGCCACCTTGCAGGAACCTTCCGGACAGGGTCTGGGCAAATGAACCACCAACCCAACTCTCACCCACCTATCAAGCGACGCGATTCCAACGGAATCCCGCGATCATGCAAGGACCCCTAGGGTCCCGTTAGGAAGCACCACCATGGACATCACCGCCAACACCGAACCGCCCGTATCCTTCGCCCGGAGCCAGGAAAGCACCCGCCGGCCCCTCCGCGTGGCCCTGGTCCAGCACCACTGGCGGGAAAACGCCGCCGAACTTGCGTCGGTGCTGACCGAGGCCATCGGCAAAGCCGCCGACGCCGGAGCCAGGGCCGTGTTCCTGCCGGAACTGACGCTGTCCAAATATCCCGCCAACGTCCGGGCCGGCAGCAACCCCGCCCGGAATGCCGAAGTCCTGCTCAACGGCCCCACCTTCGAGTTCGCCGCCAACGCGGCCCGGAAACACTGCGTCACCGTCCACGCCTCGCTCTACGAGCGCTCAGACGGAAACGACGGACTGGGCTTCAACACCGCCATCCTCGTCTCGCCCCAGGGCGAGCTGCTGGCACGCACCCGCAAGACCCACATTCCCGTCAGCGCCGGCTACTACGAGGACACGTACTTCCGCGCCGGACCGGCCGTCGACGCCTACCCCGTGTACCGCCCCGCGGAACTGGACGGGGCCGCCGTCGGACTCCCCACCTGCTGGGACGAATGGTTCCCGGAGGTCGCCCGGCTGTATTCGTTGGCCGGCGCGGAAATCCTGGTCTACCCCACGGCCATCGGCTCGGAGCCGACCTTCCCGGACTTCGACCACCAGCCGCTGTGGCAGCACGTGATCACAGGCCACGGCATCACGAACGGCACGTTCATGGTGGTCCCCAACCGGACGGGCGACGAAGGCGACATCAACTTCTACGGTTCCTCGTTCATTTCCGATCCCTACGGCCGAGTCCTGGTCCAGGCGCCGCGGGACCGCGAAGCCATCCTGGTGGCCGACCTCGACCTGGACCAGCGCAAGGACTGGCTGGACCTCTTCCCGTTCCTGACCACCCGCCGCCCCGACACCTACGCCGAACTCACCCGGGAAGTCGATCTCGACCGCCCGTACGGGGCGGTATCCGCCAAGCAGACCGCGGCGCAGCCATGAGCTGGATGATGCCGAGCGAAACGGGCCGCCAGGAAAGGGTCTGGATGGCATTTCCGCCGGAGCGATCCTCGATAGGGCACACCGCGGAGGAAACCCATGAGGCCCGCACGGCCTGGGCAGCCGTGGCGCATGCTGTGGCGGCATTCGAGCCGGTCGCCATGGTGGTGGACCCGCTGGACATCGCTGCCGCGCGGACCTATCTTTCGGCTGGCATTGACCTGGTGGAAGCGCCCCTCGATGATGCCTGGATGCGGGACATCGGGCCCACGTTTGTGACCGGCGACGACGGCCGGCTGGGCGGGGTGGACTGGGTCTTCAACGGCTGGGGGCAGCAGGACTGGGCCACGTGGGGCAAGGATTCCGGGGTCGGTGCGGAAGTGGTGAGGCTGGCCGGGGCGGAGCTGCTGGACAGCCCGCTGGTCAATGAAGGGGGCGGGATTCAGGTGGACGGCCTGGGCACCGTACTGGTCACCGAGACGGTGCAGCTGGATAAGTTCCGGAACCCGCACCTGACCAAGGCTGACGTTGAAGCCGAGCTGGCCCGCACCATCGGCGCCACGCACGTCATCTGGCTGCCGCGCGGGCTGACCCGTGACACGCAGGAACTCGGAACCCGCGGGCACGTGGACATCGTGGCCGCCATCCCGGCACCCGGCGTGCTGCTGGTCCACTCCCAACGCGATCCATCGCACCCGGACTTCGAGATCACCGCCGATATCATCGCGATGCTCGCCGGGACCCGGGATGCGCAGGGCCGGGCCTGGGACATCGTGGAGGTGCCCGCCCCGGACACGCTGCGCGACGAGCTCGACTGGGTTGACTACAGCTACATCAACCATCTGGTGGTGAACGGCGGCGTCATCGCCTGCAGTTTCGATGACCCCGCGGACGCGGGAGCCCGCCGGATCCTGGAGCAGGCGTATCCGGGCCGCAAGGTGGTGATGGTCGATGCCCGCCCCATCTTCGCGCGGGGTGGCGGCATCCATTGCATCACCCAGCATCAGCCGGCCGTCTGACCGGCAGCCATGCAGCCCCCTGCTGTGGACGGCCATACCACCGGTGATCTCGTTTGGGTGGCTGGCCGGCACTGCAGGGGAGAGGCACCCAACGCAAGCGGACGACGGCGGGAGGCCCCGCCGTCGTTCGCCTGTGTGAATCTATTTCTCGCCGGCGGGTTGGAACAACTCGACTGCGTTGCCGGAGGGGTCTGCGAGCAAAATCTGCTGACCGCCTGGGCCGGTGACAATGTCATTTCGGAAGGCAAGGCCTGCGGCACGCAGCCGCTCCACCTCGGCCGCGATATCGCTCACGATGAGGTGGATACGGTTCCATCCTCCCGGTGCCGGCACCGTGCCGTCCGGCATTGGCCGGCCTGCCGAGCTACTCGGCCCGCTCAGCAGAAGCCGCAGCCGGCCGCGGGTGACGTCGGCGAACGCCGGTGCGGCGCTCATCCTGAGGGTGAACCCGAGGTGCTTTGTATAGAAGTCGATCGCCGCATCGACGTCGTCCACCATGTATCGGACGCTGACCAGCTCCGTAAGGTCGTTGGGCATTTCTAGCTCCTTTCCGAACTCGTTTGGGAGTACTCGATTGCGTAAAGCAGGAAATGGATCCGCGTGGTTAGTTCGTCTGCTGTGCGAACAAACGCCGGGTAACTTTCCTGATTGGCTGCTTCGGCCGCCGGATCAGGGAGGCTCCAATGCACCATCGCGGGTGCCCCCGGGAAGTCCGGGCACACTTCCCGTACGCGGTCACAAAGGCTGATCACAAGGTCCAACCGCTGATCGGCGAACTCACTCAGATGCTTGGAACGAGCGCCGCTAATGTCCAGGCCCCGCTCACGCATCACGCGTACGGCGTTGGGGTGCAGGTCTGTGGGGTGACTACCGGCGCTGGCGGCTTCGATCCGGGATCCACCCAGTCGCCCCAGGATCGCCTCGGCCATCTGGGACCGGGCGCTATTGCCCGTGCAGAGGAACAGAACCCGGAGGGGTGACTGCGCGGGCGACTGACCCGGTGGCCGACCCGGCGGCCGGCCAAGAGCGCCCGCCGGCAGTGTCAGCTCAGCCGGGACCAGCCGCAGGCCGGGGTGAAGCGCCGCGCCGGATTCGGCAAGCCGTTCGCGATACAAAGCCAGGTTGAGGCTGTAGTAGGTGTCGCGTCCGTCGGCCGAGCTACGCCGCATGCTCACCAGCCCGCCTGTGCGGAGTTGGCCGAGATGGTAGGAGGTCAGGCTCTGCCTCTGACCGACCAGCGCCGTTAGCTCGCGCACCTGCCGGTCGCTGCGTGCCAGCTCGCCCAGCAGCTGCCACCGCACGGGGTGCCCAGCCAAACGGAGGAACCCCGACGCTACCGCCTGAGCGTCTCGGGATGTGGTGTAGCTCACGCTAAAATTATATCAATTTAGATAGATCGATCAAAGATGTTTGATTGATTTGGCCGGACCGGATCGGAGCTCTTAACTCCGCCCGTGATGCCGAGCCCGTCCGCGGCCTCGGCCGAGATTGCCGCGGGTATCATCGGTATGATCCGGCCCCTGGAGAGTGGAGCAACACATGCAGCTCGGCGCTTTTCCACCAGCCTCGCCGTCAAGGACATCGCGGCATCCGCTGCCTTCTGCGAGAAACTACGCTTCAGCAGTTTCGGGGGGACATGACCCAGAACTGGTTGATCCTGAAGAACGGTGAGACTGTCATCGGCCTCTTCCAAGGGATGTTTGAGTTGAACATGCTCACGTTCAACCCGGGCTGGAACCAGAACGCGGAGGCGGTGTACCCGTTCACCGATGTGCGCGAGCTCCAGCGGGAACTGAAAGCCAAGGGCACGGAGTTCCTTTTTTGGGGCGGACGCGGAAACGGCGGGGCCGGCGAGCTTTATCGTCCTGGACCCGGACGGCAACCCGGTTCTCGTCGATCAGCACGTCCGATCTGCGAGGGGCCGCGTCAGGCTGAGTGCCCTGTAAGCACCGCGCCAAGCACCAGCGGACGACGGCGAGGTCCCGCCGTCGTCCGCTCACTGCGGCCGCAAAACTTTTGGAAGCGGCTGGCCAGCGGCAGCGCAATGCAGACGCCGACGCTTGTAAATCCTCATTGTGGTGGCTGCCCGACTGCGCCACGATGTTCGTATGAACGCTGAAACACCGAAGGCGGCGGAACTGAACCTTCCCCAGGCCTTCCTCCTTCTGGCAACGAAAGACAAAGACGGCAAACCTGAAGTGCCGGTGTACGCACTCAGGACCACTTTGGCAGGGGCAATATTGGCCGAGCTGGACCTGATCGGTGCAATCG
This sequence comes from Arthrobacter sp. UYEF20, assembly GCF_040546335.1. NCBI lineage: Bacteria > Bacillati > Actinomycetota > Actinomycetes > Micrococcales > Micrococcaceae > Arthrobacter > Arthrobacter sp. UYEF20. The sequence goes on from NZ_JBEPNP010000006.1 coordinate 74,785, forward strand.
GGCTGCAGGGGAAGCGCGTCAGGGCTACCGGCACCGCCCCGCAAACGGACTTCCAGCGCGAGCTGGAGCTCATCCGTGGCAAATCTCGGCCGCACACTCCCAAGCGGTGGGTCTCGATGCTGGAGGGCCGCGCCGAAGTGCAGCGTGTCTACGAGGGGATGGCGTCCCTGGGCATCGTGGAACATGTCGGCGAAAAGCACCTGGGTCGGTTCCGGGCCGTGCGGTACCCGGAGAAGGACCACGCTCCGGAAGCTGCGATCCTGCAAAAGATCCAGGCCGCACTGAGCGGTGAACCGTGGGAACCCGCGAAGCCTGATGCCAAGGCGCCCGATGCCGGGGCGTCTGATGCCACAGCGCCCGATGCCAAAACGCACGCTCCCGCCAAGTCTGATTCCAAGGCACCCGATGCCAGAACCACGGCGCTGATCGCCCTGCTTCAGGCCGCCGGACTGTTCGGCAAGTTCTTCCCGGCAGCAGACAGAGTCCGGGCAGATGAGCTGGCGAAGGACTATTGGCCTTCCCGTGCGGTGGAGGACGAACTGCGTTTGATCAGACTGGCGGAGGAAGAAGCCCCAACCTTATGACACTGCCTGAAATCGCCGGGCGCGGGAGTTGTCGGTCTGCGTGGAGTCCAGGAGCCCGCCGCCGGCCCAGCGCCTGAGCGCGAGCTTCTCGGCGTCGTCGAACTCCGTGCGGGCCAGCCGGCAGAGCTGTTCAACATGTCTGGTCCACGCGGCAGCGAGTTCCGAGGCTGCCATCGCCGTATCTGGCGGCATCGACACCGCGTGACCCCAGTGGGGCGTCTTTGGACGATTCGGTACACCATGCTCCGGGCGACCTTGAAGGAGTTCGGCGATCTCGTCCGGTGGGATTCCGCCGTCGAACCGGCGTGTACGACGGGAGGCCGACTTCCGTCGTAGGCTGAATCTCGCACGTGATGGACAGGAGGCTGAAGTGACCGAAACGACTCTGACCGAGACATCGGTGGCCGGGGTGATGGCCGAGCTGGCCGCGCTCGAGGACCCGAAGGCACGCGAGGTGAACGAGAAACACGGTGACGATCACGGTGTGAACCTCAGCAAGCTGCGCGCGCTCGCGAAGCAGCTGAAGACGCAGCAGGAACTCGCGCGCCAGCTCTGGGAGACGGGTGACACCGCGGCGAGACTGCTGGCCATCCTGATCTGCCGCCCAAAGGCGTTCGGGCGTGATGAGTTGGACGCCATGTTGCGCGAGGCGCGCATTCCCAAGGTGCACGACTGGCTCGTGAACTACCTGGTGAAGAAGAACCCGCACGCCGAAGAGCTGCGGCTGGCCTGGTCCGCCGATCCGGGTTCAGTGGTCGCGAGTGCCGGCTGGGCGCTGACCGCCGAACGCGTGGCGAAAAAGCCTGATGGCCTGGACCTCGCAGGACTGCTCGATGTCATCGAGGCGGAGATGAAGGACGCCCCGGATCGCCTGCAGTGGGCGATGAATAACTGCCTGGCGCAGATCGGGATCGCGCACGCCGAACACCGCGCCCGTGCACTCGACATCGGTGAGCGCCTGGAGGTGCTCAAGGACTACCCGACTTCCCCGGGCTGCACGTCTCCGTTCGCGCCCGTCTGGATCACCGAGATGGTGCGCCGACAGCACGATAAGCCGACAGCACGATAAGTAGGAAGGTCCGCTCACCCCCGGCGTGCGACTGACTGGAGTGCCTACCGGTTCGTGGACGTGCGCTGTCCTGGCGGAGGAAGAAGCCGCAACCTTATGAGGCTGCCTGAAATCGCCGGGCGCGGGAGCTGTCGTTCGGCGTGGACTCCAGGAGCCCGCCGCTGGCCCAGCGCCTAAGCGCGAGCTTTTCCGCGTCGTCGAACTCCATGAGGGCCAGCCGGCAGAGCTGTTCAACATTTCTTCGCAGCGCTTGTCGCGGCCCGTGTGGCGGGGGTTTAGCGGGGTTCGATGGTGCGACAGGAAGGGTCGCCTCATCAACCGTGGGTGCACTTATGCGGTATGAGCGGGCTCAGGCTGACTAAGAACCCACGGAGCTCCTGCGGTCGCCTGTTGACGGCTGCAGGAGCTCTGAAACGGCGGCGTTAGTCGGCGAGGATGTGGTAGAGCGCGCGGCGGGTCTCATCGATTTTTTCCATCGCGGCCTTGCGTTGTTCCTCGGTGGCCGAGAAGCGGAACTGGTGGATGACCCCCATCAGTTTTCCCACGCTCTGATGGAACGCCGGGCCGGATCCCTGAGGATCGGTGTTCCACGCGTTCCCCAGCTCTTCGGCGTGATCGGCCACGTAGGCCTTACCCGCATCGGTGAGCGCGAACTCAGTGCGCCGGCCGTCACCTGCCGGCTCGATGAGCTCTTCATCAACGAGCTGTTGCAGCGTCGGGTATACGGAGCCAGGGCTGGGACGCCAGGCGCCAGACGTCTTTTCAGCGATTGTCTTGATCAGGCCGTAGCCGTTGGAGGGTGATTCGGCCAGGAGGGAAAGTATCGCCGAACGAACATCGCCCCTGTTGGCCCGGCGTGAACCGCCGGGGCCAAACCCGGGACCAATGCCCGGGCCGAATTCCGGCCCAAACCCGCGGCCCGGCCCGAAACCGCCGTGTCCGTGGGGTCCGCGACGGCTCCTGCCGCGCCCGAAGCGTCCCAGCGTGGGCCCGCTGTCTGTGAATTTATCGTCGCCATTCATAACGGCATCGTCCCTCCATTTCATTTGCGTTTCTCTGATGGCGCCGATCATCGGCGATAGTTAACGATATGTCGGTAAGTATCGCTGGTCAATGATTGTTTCGCTGCAGGGTTGTTGGGACATCAAACGCTGGCGCTGCCGGCTCTTCGCCACCGCCGGGAAAATCATCACCCGCGCCGCCGGAACCACCTGCTGCTACCCGACGCAGCTCCGGAGAAACCATTGATCGGCGCACTGCTCGAAGCCGATCCGGCTACCTGCCCTCGGTCGGGGCCCTGGCCTCTCGACGTCCGTATACGCGTCCGTGGTGCCGGAAATGAACGGAGTCAGCATCCCCTACCTGTTCAAGGACACCACCGAGGAGGCTGCTTTCCTCAACGGCAAGCCCGGCCAGGTGCTGAAAGAAAAGCTGGCCCAAAAGGACACTGTTGCGCTCAGCTTCCTGACCAGGACCGGCCGTGAGATCACAAACTCGGTGCGTCCGATCGAACAGCCCTCGGACCTGAAGGGCCTGAAAATCCGTGTCCCTGGCAACCCGCTCTGGACCGATTTCTTCGGGACGCTGGGCGCAAGCCCGACCACCATGGCCTTCTCCGAGGTCTTCACGGGCCTGCAGACGGGAACGATCAACGGTCAGGAAAACCCGATCGAGGTGCCGTGGACCAATAAGTTCTCCGAGGTGCAGAAGTACGTGTCGCTGACCAACCACATCAACGACGCCTGGGTCCTTGCCCTTTCATCTAAAAAGTGGGGCACGCTCTCCGAGGACCAAAAGAAGGCCCTCACCGACGCCTCGGTCGAAACGGCGACGTTCAAGACCGGCTACGACTCTGAGCAGTCGAAGAAACAGCTGGACGAACTCACTGCCAAGGGCATGAAGGCCAACGAGCTCAGCGCCTCGGGTCTTGAAGAATTCAAAGCCGCTTCCAGGGGCCTTTACCCGAAGTTCTCCGAGCTGATCGGCAAGGAATTCTTCGATCAGGCGATCGCTTTCACCGCCTCCAACTAACCGCCCACGGGGCCGGGGCGCCAATGGCGCTCCGGCCCTCCCGCCAACATCCCGCTCTCAACGTCGACAGTCTGGAAGAACATGAAACGCTCCCTCGCTCCCGAGGAACTCGAGGAGGTCCTCCCGTCTGACGCGGAAGAGATCCTGCACCACGGTCACGTCCCGCCGCGCTGGAGCGGCGCCGTCTGGCTCGACAAGGCCCTTGAAGGGACTGTGGGCGCGGCGATCCTCGCCGAGCTCGTCGTCATCCTGCTTAACATCATGGTCAGGGTCATCACCGGTGATTCGGTGCTCTGGACCCAGGAAGTGTCGGAAATTGCGCTGCTGACCATCGCGTTCATAGGCGGTGCCATCGCGTATCCCAAAGGCGCGCACATGTCCGTCCAGGCCCTCATCATGCGCCTCCCGGAGGCGTGGAAGCCCTATCTGGCGGCGCTCGTCGACTGCCTCGTCTTCGTCATGAGTGCGGGGGCATTTGCGCTTTTCGTTCCGACCCTCGTCCAGCAGATCGAGGAAAAAACCCCCATCCTGCAGTTGCCCGTTTTCTGGGTCTCGCTGCCCTTCTCGGTCGGCATGGTCCTCATCGCGTGGTTTGCCCTCGTCAAGCTGTCGCGGCAGGAGCGTCGCCCCGTAATCGTCGCGGCCGGCATCGCCGGGCTGTTGATCGTTCTGGTCCTTCTGAGCCAGCCGCTCTTCTACTACGCATCCCCGAATGTTCTCCTCGGCGTGGTCCTCGCCGTGCTGTTCATTCTGCTTTTCCTGGGCCTGCCGATCGCCTTCGTCCTCGCACTGGCATCCGGGATCTACCTCTACCTGGGCGGCATCGCAGAGGTCAGTGCCATCCCGATCGGGATGGCCTCAGGGGCGAAGGGCTTCGTCCTTCTCGCCATCCCGTTCTTCATCCTCGCCGGAACAGTGATGAACTCCGCCGGACTGACGCTCCCGCTGGCCAAACTCGTCGATGCGCTCATCGGGCACCTGCGCGGCGGCCTCCTCCAGGTGGTCGTGGTGACGATGTACATCTTCTCCGGCATCTCCGGGTCCAAGGTCGCGGACGTCGCGGCCGTGGGCACGACGATGCGGGGCATGCTCGAAGAACGCAAGTACCCCCGTGGGGAAGTCGTCGCTGTATTGTCCGCCTCGGCCATCATGGGCGAAACCATCCCTCCGAGCATCGTGCTGCTCATCCTCGGATCCATCACCACCATCTCCACCACCACACTGTTCCTGGCCGGCTTCGTGCCCGCCGCGTTCCTGGCCCTGGTGGTCATGGGACTCGTTTTCTTCCGCGCCCGCAAACAAGGCGGGGTGGCCAGCCCCAAGGCAAGCTGGCGGGCCCGCGGCTCCGCTACCTTCTTCGCTATTCCGACGCTCCTGCTCCCCGTGGGCATGGTGGTCGGGATCCTGAGCGGCTTCGCGACACCCACCGAGGTGTCTTCCGTCGCCGTCGCGTACGCCTTCATCCTCGCCGCCGCGTACCGCCGCGGCAGCAAGCGCCTGCTCGGCGACACGCTCCGCGAAACCACGACCACCGCGGGAATGGTGCTGTTCATCATCGCCGCGGCCTCGCCGCTCGCCCAAACGCTCGCCCTGGCCGGCGTCTCGCAGCAGATCCACGACCTCATGTCAGGGCTGGGAGATTCGCCGGTGCTGTTCATGCTTTTCACTGTTGTCCTGCTGATCATCATGGGCCAGCTACTCGAGGGCCTTCCGGCGGTTCTGATCTTCGCGCCGCTGCTCCTCCCGATCGCCGTGGACTTCGGAGTCAACCCGGTGCAATACGCCATGGTGCTGATCATTTCCATGGGCATCGGCTCCTTCGCGCCCCCGGCGGGCGTCGGCTTCTACGTAGCCTGCGCGACCGCGCATGAAACCGTGGAAAGGAGCCTCAAGCACTTCTGGCCTTACCTCGTCGCAGTATTCCTAGGGCTCCTTGTGCTGGCTGCCGTCCCGTGGTTCAGTACGTTCCTGCCCGCCCTCGCCGGACTCATCCCGTTCTAAGCCGATGACTGCACAACTATTCCGGACGCCCGAGTCCGAGTCCCCGATGTCGGTCGCCCTCCTCGGCACAGGACCGATGGGTGCGCCCATCGCACGGAACATCCTAGCCGGTGGGGTCCCGCTCACCCTCTGGAACCGCACGGCCGCGAAAGCCAAGGCCATCGCCGGAGGACGTGTCGTGGCCTCCCCGGCTGATGCTGCCAGCGATGTCGTCCTGACCGTGCTGCCCGACCTCGCCCAGGTCGTGGCCTTCCTCCCCGGAGCAGACGGTCTGCTGGCAGGATGGAGGGCGGCGGGAATCCTCGACCCCGTCCTCGTCATCCACGGCACGGTGTCGCCCGTAGCGGTCGCTGCTTTTGCCGACGACTGCCTCAGGAACCATGGAGTGACCGTCCTAGATGCACCGCTGAGCGGGGGGACCATCGGGGCGGAAGAAGGCCGGCTCAGCACCATGGTCGGGGGACCTGGCTCCGTCGTAGCCCGGCTCACGCCGCTGTTCGAGCTGTACAGTTCGACCGTTGTCTGGTTCGGCAAGACTGGCGCCGGCTCGACCGTGAAGGCATGTAACCAGATCGTCGTCGCCGCAACAGTCACGGCCGTGTCCGAGGCGATGGCACTCGCGACCGCGACCGGACTGGACCTCGAGAAGGTGCAATCCGTCCTCGCCGGCGGCCTCGCAAACTCCGAAGTCCTACGGCAAAAAGGGCGACGGTGGATCGAGAAAGACTTCGAAGGGGGCGGGTCCGCCAAAAACCAGCTCAAGGACCTTACCTTTGTGACTGAAATCGCCGCCGACCTGGACATGGAGCTGCCGCTCTCCATGAGCGTCAAGAGTGCTTTCGAAAAAATGATCTCCGCCGGCAGCGGCGATCTGGACCACACCGGGATCTACCGCACCATCCTCGAATAGAGCCGCATACGGGCTCAGCCGTAAACCAGTCAAGATGCTGTAAAGGATCATGTGGAACGGCAGATGGCGGAAGCCCCGAGAGCGACTCGATCCGCCGCCCGTCATCGCGAGACAAACGACCACGATTCCTTCACAGTCCCCCACAGCGATGATGTGACTTTCGGGCAGACGCGCGAACATCAGGAGCGGTGAACTATCCACGGCAGGACCGAACGCGAACGCCGACAACGGAGCTGACCAAAGTGAGAATCCGGGATGCCCACCGGAGCCCTATGCCGCAGATTCTGCACCGGGATCGCTTCGGACTCACAGATGCTAATCCTGCGGCTCAATTGCCGCGCGGATGGCCAGCGCAATCCCGGGCGGCCGCCTGCTGGTCTCCCCGGCGGCCATGGTGACTACGTCGGCGAGCAGGCCGCCAGCGGCGGGGAGCTTCGGACGATGCACGCCACCGTCCCGTTCCTGCTGCGGTTCCTCGGCGAGTCGCGGACGACGGCGGGACGTCCCGCCGTCGTCCGTTCCTTGGTCCTGTCAGCGCCCGCGGTTGTGCATGAGGTTTTTGGTGCGGGAGTAGTCATCCAGTGCGTAGATGGACAAGTCGCCTCCATAGCCGAAGCCCTTGAAGCCGCACGGGACCTCGTTGGCAAGCACAAGGTGTGAATTGACCCAGACCGTGCCGGCGTCGATCTTGGATGCCACGTCATGGCTGCGTCGGGCGACGTGGGTCCAGACCGAGGCGGCGAGGCCGAAGGCACGTCATTGGCGCGGGCGATCGCTTCTTCTTCGCCGGCAAGGTTTCGATGGTGACGACCGGCCCGATGATCTCCTCGCGTGAGCATTCGGCAGAGGCAACGGATTCGTGGAGAAGCACCCGGCATGCTGCTCCGCATTGCCCGAATTGCAGTAGCCAGCAGCCCGCAAGGACGTTGCCGCGGCCGCAGGTCGGCGTCGGGGAAGATCACCACCGGGGGCCTTGTCGCCGAGCTCGAGGTGGACGTGTTTGAGTGATTCGGCGGCTCCTCGGGAAACGGCCGGCCGCTGTTGACCGACCCGGTGAGCGCAATCATGTCCACGTCCGGGTGTTCGGAGAGGCGGGACCGACGACGGAGCCGCGGCCGGTGACCACGTTGAAGACCCACGGCGGCAGGATGTCGGCCAATTTAGAAAGCGGAGATTAATGTTCTGAACCGCGGCAAGAATAGCGTCGTCCAGCACGCGAGGCCTCTATGTCTAATAAAGGATCCCTTGGACGGCCAACGTGAGAGAGCGGATCCGGCGATGTGGGGAAATCGACATTTCCCGCGCACGCCTTTAACCCGAGAATATGCAAAATCGTGATGGCGGCTACTGGGCGCAACAGGGCGTGACTACCGGCGGCGCCAGGCATGTGTGGATGCGCCATGCGGTGATTTTCGAAGCTTGTGGTGTTTTTCCGGGAACTGGCATTAAATATATAAGTGTGTATGGTATGGGGTAGATGCACGGCATAGAAAGGTGTGTGATTCCGCTGTCAGGAAAATCTCCCAAAAGGGTCAGCGCCAAAAAAGCGGAAAAATCGATTCTCGAAAAGAGAGCCGACAAAAGAGCTAAAAACGAAACTAGTGAAATTCAGTTCGTAAAGCCGCGCAAAAACCAGCGCTAATAAACTGCGGGCAGCCGAATGCGAGACTCCTAGCCCCATTCGGCTGCCCGCACCGCTCCCGCCGCCGCTGGGACCCCACGCCATTCGTTTCAGTCACAAGGACAAGACCATGAACACCACCTACAACGCCCTGATCGTCCCGGCGCACCCCACTCAACCGGTGCGCATCGAAACCGTGGACACGGACATGGCAGCACTGCAGCGACTGGTTGCTGGAAACATTGAATCCATCACCAGCAGCGACTGGCATGTCTACTTGAACGACGAGGGCTACCGCCTGGCCCAGAACGACCGGGCAGAAGTGCTCATCCGCGAAGCAGGCGTCCACCTCGACGACACCCTCAACGGGACGGCGGTGTTCCTTGGCCACGGAAGCCGCGGAGATGAATCAGACGCTCCCCGCCACCTCATCCGGCTTGCCGAGCAGCTTTTCGACTCGCCGCTGGCGGCCTAACCAGTAAGGGCACGGCACCAAACGCAAGCGGACGACGGCGGGAGGTCCCGCCGTCGTCCGCTTCTCCTGTTGTATCCGGGACGGTCAGGACGCCGTCAGGTGGATCAGCGAGGCTGCCGAGATGACCGTGGTGACGCCGCCGATGCGGGTGGAAATCTGGGCGAACGGCATAAGGTTCATGCGGTTGGAGGCGGAGAGGATGGCGACGTCGCCGGTGCCGCCGAGCCCGCTGTGGCACGCCGAACACCGCGCCCGTGCACTCGACATCGGTGAGCGCCTGGAGGTGCTCAAGGACTACCCGACTTCCCCGGGCTGCACGACTCCGTTCGCGCCCACCTGGATCACCGACGTTCGCGCCCACATGGATCACCGAGATGGTGCGCCGACAGCACGATAAGCCGACAGCACGATAAGTAGGAAGGTCCGCCCACCCCAGGCGTGCGACTGAGTGGTGTGCCTACCGGTTCGTGAACGTGCGCTGTCCTTGAGCCGCCGTCAGGACTTCCGTCAGGGTCGCCATGGAATTGTCGCCGGGCGTTGTCATGGCCAATGCACCGTGGGCGGCACCGATTTCAACGGCTTCTTGAACAGGGAGTCCCTGCAACAAACCGTAGATAAGGCCGGACGCGAATCCGTCCCCGCCACCAACCCGGTCCAGAATCTCCAGGTCCATCCGTTCCCGGGAGGTAACGGTTCCCGTCGCTGCTGTGTGGCACATGCCTTGCCAGTCGTTCCGGCTGGCGCTGCTGACCCTGCGGGTGGTGGTGGCCACCATGCCCAGATTGGGAAACCGGACCAGTGTCCGGGAGGCGATCGAGGTGAAACGCGCCGCTCCAACCAGGGCCTCGGAGGGAGATTCGATGCCAAGCCTGTCGACTAAGTCGGTTTCACCCCCAATGACGACGTCGGCGGCTTCGGTTAGCTGCGTGAATACGTCGGCGGCCCGCTCCTGGCCTCCGTGGTCTGCCCAGAGGCTCGGACGGTAGTTGAGGTCAATTGAGACAACCGTGCCGTGTTTCCGGGCGGAAGTCATGGCGGCGATCGCAGTCGCACAGGAGTTTTCGGAGAGCCCGGCGAAGATGCCGCCGGTGTGGAACCAGCGGACGCCGCGCACGCCGAAGAGGTCCTCGAAGTCGACGTCGTCGGCGCGCATTTGCGAAACTGCCGTATTTCCGCGGTCGGAGACGCCGCGCGCGCCGCGAATGCCAAAGCCTCGTTCTGTGAAGTTCAGCCCGTTGCGGGCATCACGTCCCAGACCGTCATACGGGACCCACTTAAGGAGGGATGTGTCCACGCCGCCGGCGCGGGCCAGGCTTTCGATGAGATGTCCGATGTCATTGTCGACGAGTGCTGACAAGGCCGCCGTCCGCTGCCCGAAGACATGGCTCAGTGCACGGATCGCGTTGTACTCGCCGCCGCCCTCCCAAACGTCGAATTGACGGGCCGTGCGGATCCGTCCCGCGCCCGGATCCAGACGCAGCATGATCTCACCCAGTGCCACGGCATCGTAGGACGCGTCTGTCTTGACCGTCAGAGGCATCTGATCGATCCCTTGTCCATGCGGTGATGCTCGGCCAGCGCTGAACGGGTTTCAGCGCACAGCCGGGCAATTTCCTGGAAATTGCCCGCAACAATCGCCGCGCGGGGGACCATCCAGCTGCCGCCGGCAGCGAACACAGCAGGATGGTCGAGATAGGTGTTCACGTTGTCCGGGCGCAGGCCGCCGCTGGGCATGAACCGCACCTCGGGGAAGGGGCCAGAGAGCGCGCTGAGCATCGGCAGGCCGCCTGCTTGTTCGGCGGGGAAGAACTTCACGTGCCGGAGGCCGGCGGCTACAGCTGCCTGCAGTTCTGAGGCTGTTGCGACTCCCGGGATGGCGGTGACTCCGCGTTCACGGCACCGTGTGACGACGTCGGCTCCGAACCCGGGGCTGACGATGAACTTCGCCCCCGCATCGGCGGCGAGATCCACATCCGCGGCGTTCAGCACAGTTCCGGCACCGAGCAGGAGATCGGTGCGCCCGCGCAGCGCTTTCAGCGCTTCCAGGCCGGCCGGCGTGCGGAAGGTGATCTCGGCGCAGGGAATTCCGCCTGCAACCAGGGCGTCGGCGAGTTCGTTCGCCCCGGCCGGGTCATCCAGGACCACCACCGGAACAATCTGGATTTCAGCGAGCATCCCGGTGACGGTTGCTGTCGAGGTGTGAGTCATCGTCCCAGCCAACCGCCGTCCACGGATAGCACCGTGCCGGAGACGTAGTCCGAGGCGCGGCTGGCCAGAAAGACGACGGCCCCGGCCATGTCATCGGCAGTGCCCCAGCGGCCGGCCGGGATGCGGTCCAATATTGCTTGGGACCGGCTGGGGTCGTTGCGCAACGCCTCCGTGTTGTCCGTGGCGATATACCCGGGTGCGATCGCGTTGACGTTGATGCCGTGGACCGCCCATTCGTTGGACAGCGCCTTGGTCAGTCCGGCGATGCCGGATTTGGCGGCGGTATAGCCGGGGACGTTGATGCCGCCCTGGAAACTCAGCAGGGACGCGGTGAAAATGATCTTGCCCCCGGCGCCGCGCTGGATCATGGACTGGCCGATTTCGCGGCTCAGCACAAACTGCGAGGACAAATTCACCTGCAGCACATGGTCCCAGAGGTCGTCCGGGTGCTCTGCCGCAGGTGCCCGCTCGATTGTGCCCGCGTTGTTGACGAGGATGTCGACAGGCCGCTCCATGGCGGCAAGTTCAGCGCCAAGGGCGCCGACGGCGGCCCGGTCCGAGAAGTCGACGGTGCGGGCGCTGAACGTGCGCCCGAGTGACTCGACCGCCTGGGCGACCTCGCTGCCCTCGGCCTCCAGGGTCGCGCTGACGCCGATGATGTCGGCTCCGGCGGCGGCCAGGGCCTCGGCCATGGCCCGGCCCAGCCCGCGCTTCGCTCCGGTGACAACAGCCAGCTTCCCGGTCAGGTCGAAGGGATGTGTGCTCACGCCGGTACCGCCTGGCAGTCGACGAGGATTTTCATGGCGTCGCCGGCAGCGAGCCGGCTGAAGGCATCAGCCGTCCGCTCGAGTGGAACGGTTCCGGTGATCATCTGATCGGCCGGTATGACACCGGCAGCCAGCATCTCTACCGCGGTTTCGAAGTCCCGGCGTTCGTAGACCCGGGCGCCCACGATGGTCAGTTCGCGCCAGAACACCCGCTGCAGGTCCACGGGCCGGGGCTGGGGGTGGATGGCCACGATCACGAGCCGGCCCCGCACCTTTGCCAGCGCGGTCGCTCCCAGCACCGCGGCTGCAGCCCCGGAAACCTCGAAGACGACGTCGGCGCCGGCGCCGCCTGTCCACGTGTTGACCCATTCGACCTGGTCCTGCGTCTGCGGGTCCAGTACTGCAAAGCCCAGCTCTTGGATCATGGCGCGGCGGTCGCCGTCGAGTTCCAGCACAACAACCTCGGCGCCGGCGTGCCGGGCAGTGGTGGCGATGAGGACGCCGATGGGTCCGCCGCCGATGACGACGGCTTTCTCGCCCGGCTGAATCTCGGCGCGGCGGACGTCGTGGACCGAAACCGCAACGGGTTCAACCAGTGCGGCGTGATCCAGGCGCAGGGAATCCGGCAACCTGACAAGGACGTTCTCCGGAACGTTCCACTGCTTCTGCAGCGAGCCCGCCGAATCGATGCCGATGAAGTTCAGGTTCTGGCAAATATGCTGATGTCCGGCCTTGCACGCCGGGCAGTCCCCGCACCAGTCAAGGGGCATGACCGTGACCGGGTCGCCCAGATTCCAGCCGCTGACGCCTTCGCCGAGTGCTGAGATGCGGCCGGACATTTCGTGCCCGATGACCGCCGGAAAGGTGACCCGGGAGTCCATGTTGCCGTGCAGGATGTGAAGATCGGTCCCGCAGATTCCAGTGAAGGCGACGTCGATCTGGACCTCGCCCGGCGCAGGCGGGCGCTGACTGCTCTCGACGATGTTGATGGTGCTGTTGCCGATGTATGTTGCCGCTGGCATGGCTTCTTCCTTTGCTGGGAGGCTTTGTGGGGCCGGGACAGGCCCGGCGCCGCGGGTGACTTAGACGCTGACGGGAGCGGCGTTCCTGGTTTTACCCCAGTACGAGCCCGCGGGAAATGAGAACTCGGCCAGGGTGGTCTCGAACATCTCGGCGCTGTATCCGGGAAGGGACGGCAGCATGTACGCGCCGTCGCGCACGATGCAGGGATCGACGAAATGCTCGTGGAGGTGATCAACGAACTCGGTGACCCGTCCCTCCAGGCTTCCCGAGACGGCAACGAAGTCGAAGATCGACAGGTGCTGCACCAGCTCGCAGAGGCCCACGCCGCCTGCGTGCGGGCAAACCGGGACCCCGAATTTGGCTGCCATGAACAGCACGGAGAGAACCTCGTTGACGCTGCCCAGCCGGCAGGCGTCCAGCTGGCAGTAATCGATGGCCTCGGCCTGGAACAACTGCTTGAACAGGACACGGTTCATTCCGTGCTCGCCGGTGGCTACGCCGATCGGTGCCACGGCCTTCCGGACCGCTGCGTGCCCGAGAATATCGTCAGGGCTGGTGGGCTCTTCGATCCACAGCGGCTTGAATTCGGCCAGGGCACTGACCCATTCGATGGCCTCCGGAACATCCCAGACCTGATTGGCGTCAATCATCAGGTGGGCGTCGTCGCCAATGACTTCGCGGGCGATTGAACAGCGGCGGATGTCGTCCTGAAGATCGGCGCCGACCTTCAGCTTGATGTGACGGTAGCCCGAGTCCACGGCCTCCTGGCAGAGCATGCGGAGTTTGTCGTCGGAGTAGCCGAGCCAGCCAGCAGACGTGGTGTACGACGGGTATCCGGACACATCCAACTGCGCGATCCGGTCCTTGCGTGTTCCTTCGAGGTTCCTCAGCAGCTCCAGTGCTTCATCGCGCGTGAGTGCGTCCGAGAGATAACGCATGTCCGCGGCGTCGACGAGTTCTTCCGGGGTCATCTCGGCCAGCAGTTTCCACAGCGGCTTACCGGCCCGTCGTGCGGCCAGGTCCCACACGGCGTTCATGACCGCGGCAAGGGCAAGGTGAATGACGCCTTTCTCCGGACCGAGCCAGCGCAGCTGGGAGTCGGACTGCAGCTCGCGATAGATGCCGCCAAGGTCCGACGTGATCTCCTCGACGCTGCGTCCGATCAACGGCAGCGCACGCTGTTCGGCGGCGGCGACGCAAAGATCGTTGCCGCGGCCAATCGTGAAGGTGAACCCGTAGCCCGAGAGCTGCGGATCGTCGGTATGGAGGACGACGTAGGCGGCGGAGTAGTCGCCGTCCTTGTTCATGGCGTCAGAGCCGTCCGCGGTCAGCGATGTGGGGAAGCGGACGTCGACTACGTCCACCCCGGTGATGACTGTCATTTTGATTCCTAACGAATGAGCTGGTGAATGCGGGTGTGGCGTTCCAAAGGTGATGCCCAGTCCGCCGAATGCAAGCCGGGTGATCACCCGGCGGATCCGGGGTACCGTGTGCGGTTGGTATTCGTAAGAGATCAGATCCTATAGGAATACTCGTAATTATATATAGGGTGTGATCTGAGTCAAGCAATCGGTGTTGCCAGCCGGGCCATGTGCGCGTCGGCGCGGGTGGGATCGTGTGTAAAGTGCTGGGCAGCGGCCGATCACATATGCTTCGTTGAGGCCACGCTTACGGAGAGACGGAGGAGCCTGATGCCAGATAGGACTCCCGTAGACCACGCCAAGGTCCCCACGGGTGAGGTGTACACGTTGCTTCGCGCGGCCATCATGTCCGGGGAAATCGCGCCGGACTCGCGAATCAACATCGAGGCCATTTCGCGGACCTTTGGCGTGTCCCAAACGCCGGTTCGTGAAGCGTTGCAGCGCCTCGAGGGGGACAACCTGATTGTTTACGCACCGGGCAGGGGATACAGCACTACGGCCCTCCTGGATTTTCAGGGTCTGCATGATCTCTTTGAGTTCCGGCTGCTCGTCGAACCGTGGGCGGCCCGGGCGGTAGCAGTAGACAGGCTTTCCAACCCCGGAACCCGGCTCCTCCAGGAGGTGGAAAAGTTCGTCGACACGGCGGCTCCGGACCAGGATCTGCGTCAGGATATGGTGGCGCACGATGCCCGGTTCCACGAATTGATCCTGACGGCAACCGGAAACCCCGTCATCGGGCAGGCCTACGCACAGACCCACTGCCACTTGCACATCTTCCGCTTGTATCCCCGGGACCTCGACAGGCCTGCCACGATCGATGAGCATCGAAAGATTGCCACCGCCGTCGCCAATGCTGATCCGGAGACGGCCGAGCAAGCCATGTCCGACCACATCAAAAACTCATTTGGACGGTTTTCCCTGGCCTTTGACCTCAGTGCGGGATCCGCGACGCTGGCACACACCAAGCGACTACCCCTCCGGCTCCAGCACTAGGACCATCAACCGCCAGGAACGGCTACATCACCGTGCCGACCATCCATGGAACGAATTCCTTGTCGCCGTAGCCGAAGTCTTCGCTCTTGGTGTGGGTTCCCGAGGCAACGTCGAGGATCTTCCGGAATATTTCCTCTCCCAGGTCTTCGATCGTGGTGGTGCCGTCGGCCACGCCGCCGCAGTTGATGTCCATGTCCTCGGTCATGCGGCGGTAGAGTTCGGTGTTTGTCGCGAGTTTGATGCTGGGCACGGGAGCGCAGCCAAAGGCTGATCCGCGGCCGGTGGTGAAGCAGACGAGATTGGCCCCGCCGGCAACGATGCCGGTCACCGAAACGGGATCGTGGCCGGGGGTGTCCATGA
The DNA here is from genome assembly GCF_040546335.1 of Arthrobacter sp. UYEF20. Lineage (NCBI taxonomy): Bacteria > Bacillati > Actinomycetota > Actinomycetes > Micrococcales > Micrococcaceae > Arthrobacter > Arthrobacter sp. UYEF20. Next base: position 90,248 of record NZ_JBEPNP010000006.1, read on the forward strand.
ACACAAACCCCTTCGAGGTGACTGGTTCCGCGTACTCCACGACGTCCGCGAGGGTGGTGGTGCCTCCCTTGGCGACGGCGCCCAGGGATTTTTCGAGAATGGTGGTGAGGCCGCCGTCCTTGTTGCCCGGGGACGGGTTGTTGTCCATGGATCCAGAGTTTTTCGCGGTATAGTCGCGCCACCAGTCGATGCGTGCCAGCAGCTTGAGGGCCACGGCCTCCGTGGCCGCCCGCCGGACCAACATGTGCTCGGTGCCGTAGATTTCGGGGGTCTCGCCGATGATCCCCGTCCCTCCCTGGTGGACCAGACGGTCCACGGCGTTGCCGAGAGCGGGATTGGCTGTGATTCCGGAGTAGGCATCGGAGCCGCCGCAGTTGGTTCCGAGAATGAGCTCGGATGCAGGGACGGTGGTTCGCTTCGTCTCGTTGACCTGCCCCAGCATGCCGGTGAGCCAACTGATGCCGGCGGCAACGGTCTTGGACGTTCCACCCAGCTCCTGGATGGTCGAATAGACGATAGGCAGGTCCGTGCGGAGCTGAACGTCCTGGGTCAGTTGATTGATCTGGTTGTCTTCGCAGCCAAGGCCCAGCACCAGGAAGCCGCCGAAATTGGGATGGGTGAGGTACCCGCGCATGGTCCGGCGGAGGATGTCCATCCCCTCGCCCTCCTGGGCCATGCCGCATCCGGTGCCATGCGTCAGGGCAACGACGCCGTCGACGTTCTCATACTGGTCGAGCACACCGGAGTACCGGAGGCGCTGGACGATCTGGCTCGCTGCCGTGGCGGAGCAGTTGACCGTACTCAGGACACCGATGTAATTCCGGGTTCCGACCCTGCCGTCGGAGCGGACGTAGCCCTGGAATGTTGCCCGCTCGCTGAGGGGCAGAACGGGTTCATCCTTGGCGTCCACGCAGAATTCGTACTCGCGTTCGAACTCCTTGTAGTCCAGATTGTGCAGGTGAACGTGGTCCCCGGTGCTGATGTTCGACCGGGCGAATCCGATGATCTGTCCGTATCGCCGGACTGCCTCGCCCTCGGCAATGTCACGTACGGCGACCTTGTGGCTGCGCGGAATCGCTGCGGCCAGCGTCACTAACTGCTCGCCCGCACTGGCCGTTGAGGCCAGCTGCATGTCCTGGGTGGTGATGGCCACGTTGTCTTCGGTGTGAAGGTGAATGAGGGGCGCAATGGCAGCGGTCACGGGGATAAACCTTTGTTCGATGTTTCGGCAGGACGAATGCAAATCGGTCTTCGATGGAGTGGACACGTCCGGCGGTAGGTTATGCACGGAAATCCGGCGTCCGGTTGGGTTATGCCCCAACCGGACGCTGAAAGGGAGCCGGTGTCCGGTGGCTAGAGAACCTTGCTCAGGAATCCCTGGGTTCTTCCGTGCTGGGGAGAGGAGAAGATCTCTTCCGGTGTGCCTTCCTCGACGATCCGTCCCTGATCCATGAAGATCACCCGATCGGCCACTTCCCGGGCGAACCCCATTTCGTGGGTGACAACCACCATGGTCATGCCCTCCTGTGCCAGGTCCTTCATTACCGCCAGCACTTCACCGACAATTTCGGGGTCGAGGGCCGATGTGGGTTCATCAAAAAGCATGATTTTGGGATCCATCGCCAGGGCGCGGGCTATGGCGACACGCTGCATCTGACCGCCCGACAGGTTCGCCGGGAAGGCGTCCATTTTTTCCGCAAGGCCGACCTTGGTCAGCAGCATTTCAGCCTTGGCGCGGGCATCCTCCTTGGAGGTTTTAGCGACCTTGAGCGGGGCAAGCATGACGTTGTCGATGACTTTCAGGTGCGGGAACAGGTTGAAATGCTGGAAGACCATTCCCGCCTCCTGCCGGACCAGGTTGATATTGGTCTTCGAATCGTCCAGCCGATGCTTGTTGATGACGATGCTGCCCGAGGAGATCGTCTCCAGGCCGTTCATGCACCTCAGAAAGGTGCTTTTGCCGGACCCTGAGGGACCGATGACGCACACCACCTCACGCTCGCGGATGTGGCAATCAATTCCCTTGAGCACATGGTTCGGCCCGAACTTCTTATTCAAATTCTCAACAAAAATCACTGGTGTGTTCCGATCTAAATGCCCGCGGGCTCTGGAAGTTTGAGGGGGTCGACATGGACGCCGGTGCGTTTCTCGTAGAGCCGGCCCAGCCGGGAGATGCCGTAGCAAATGACGAAGTACATGGCGGCGACCACCAGGAACGTCTTGATGGGGTCCCCGGTCAGGTTGGTGACAATGTTCCCCGCATGGGTCAGTTCGAGTAAGCCGGTGACCGTGACCAGAGACGAATCCTTGACCAGGCCGATGAGGAAGCCGATGCCTGGCGGAACCATGATCTTCACGGCCTGGGGAAGGATGACGTATCTCAGTTTCCGCCAGTAGTCCAGGCCGAGGGCATCCGCTGCTTCGCTTTGTCCCTTGGCCACGGCTTCGATGCTGCCGCGCACGATCTCGGCTACGTAGGCGGCGGCGAAGCAGGTCAGGGCGATGACGGCTGAGGAGAACTTGTCCGGTTCCAGGCCGGGAAACAGCAAGGGGATCCCGAAAAAGACGAAGAAGATGATGACCAGAACGGGAATGCCGCGTACGCAACTGATGTAGATGGTGCTGATCCACCGCGCGATCCTGCTCGGGGATGTCCGGGCGATGCCGAGGACCAGGCCAAAGATGACTCCGAGAATCCCGGATACCGCGCAGAGCTGAATTGTCAGCCATGCCCCCTGGGCCAGCGGAATCAGGTCCTGCCAATCGAAGGGCCTAAACATGGGTGCCCACCGCCCACCGGAACAGCGTCGTTTCGGCCCGCTTCGAGGCCAGCGACATCAGGGCTGATACTCCGAGGTAGAGAAGCCCGCCGACGGCGAGTACCTCGATGGTCCGGTACGTTGTGTTGCTGACGCTCATGATCGCGTTGGTCAATTCAGGAAGCGAGATGATGGATCCAATCGACGAAGCCAAAAACAGCAGAATGAGCTGGTTGGTCAGTGCGGGGAAAACGTTTCGGGTGGCCGGCAGCAAGACGATGTACCGCACGATCTGGGCGGGCTTCATACCTAGCGCTTTGCCAGCTTCCCGCAGGCCGGGGGGCACCGATTCGAACCCGGCCCGGTAGATTTCCGCCGTGTATGCGGCATTGTTCAGGGTCAGGCCGATGATGGCCGCCCAGACCGGCTCGAGGTTGATGCCCAGGGCGGGAAGGGCGAAATAGATCAGGTACAGCTGTACCAGCAGAGGCGTGTTGCGGATGGCCTCGATGTAGCAGGTGCACAGGATGCTGAGTGGTTTTCCGGGCCCCACCTTCCCCAGGTACACGAGAACACCGAGGGCGCTTCCCGCCAGCATGGCCACGAGTGTGATGTACAAAGCCGTCCAAAGCCCCTCGAGTAACAGCGAGCTGAACGGGAGAAGGTCTCCGAAATATAGAGCCATGAGCAAGGGATCCTATCCGTGAACGGCAGGGGTGGGTGGAGACTGCATGTCATCCACCCACGCCTGAGGTCGCGTTCGAATGCTGTCTAGTGGGCGAGGAACGGAGGGAGGGCCAGCCCGAACCACTTCTGCAAGGAGGCCTCGTTCTGTCCGGAGATGTTGTAGTTCCGGATGAAGTTGTTGAGGTAGTTAAGCCAGGTCTGGTCTCCCTGTTTGACTCCAATGGAGAACAGTGCCGGCTTGATGGGATCGCCCTTGAGAAGTTGGAACGAGGAAGGTTCCTTCTTCACGAGCCCGCCGATGATGGCGTTGTTTTCAATCAGCGCGTCCACCTTGCCGCTCTTGAGCGCCTGGATGGAGTCGGCTGTCGTATTGAAACCGGTGATTTTGGCGTTGGGGAAGCTGGCCTTGAGGATTTGCTCGCCCACGCTTCCCCGCGACGTGGCCACCGATTTGCCGTCAAGATCCGCGTAGCTGGAGATCGGGCTTCCGGCAGGCACCATGAAGACGGTGGAGCTCGCGGCGTACGGCTCGGACATGTCTACCACCTGGGCGCGCGCATCCGAAGCGGTGAAGGTGGCAATCACGACGTCGGCCTTATCGGTCTGCAGCAACGGGATGCGGCTTTCATTCGTCGCGGTGACGAACTCGACGTTTGCGCCCAGCGAGGCGCCGAGAGCGTTTGCGACGTCAATGTCGAAGCCCTCGTGGGTGCCCGTTGCATTCATCACGCCATATCCCGGGGAGTCGGCGCTGACGGCGATCTTGATGGTCTTCGTCTTGAGAATCTGCGTGAGGTGGCTGTCTCCGACGGCACCTGCTGCGGCACCGGATCCGTTCGAAGCGCCGGACGAGCAGCCCCCCAAAGTAAGGGCCAAGGCGACGGCCGGAACAAGAAGCAACTTCGGCGTTGCTCTGAACATGAGTACTCTCCTGGTGATTATTTACTGCGTAACGGAAGCGGACGGTGAGAGCGTTCCGGGATCCCCTGCTGCTCACACCGGCGGGAGATCCTGTAGGAATATGTTGTATCATATATGCAATGTGATCTAGGTCAAGTCCTTGACTATGCGGGCTGCTGCAGGCCGGCCCGCGATGCGACCCGCCGTTCCGGACGGCTCATGATCCCGACGGCTACGGAAATGGAGGGGCGAGTGACGGCATCAACCGCAAGCGACGTAACCCTGGCTAAGGTCGCCGCCAGCGAGGTGTATTCGGCCCTTCGCCAGTCAATACTGGATGGCGAAATCGCTCCGGGTACGCGCATTAACATCGATGCGGTGTCCAGGCGCCTGGGGGTGTCCCAGACTCCGGTCCGCGAAGCGCTGCAGCACCTGGAGGGCGACAACCTGCTGGTGTATTCTCCCGGCCGGGGTTACAGCACCACGCCCTTGTTGAGCCTGGCGGAGCTTCGTTCCCTGTTCGAGTTCCGGCTGCTGGTGGAGCCCTGGGCGGCGCGATCTGCCGCCGTGGACCGGCTGTCCAACCCCTCGGCTGCCCTGCGGGCCGAACTCGAGGTGCTCCAGCGCCAGGTCGATGGCACGGCCAACGTACCCCAGGATCTGCTGGCCCACGATGCACGCTTCCACGACGTGATCCTGGCCTCCGCCGGCAACCCGGTGGTCCAGCAGGCCTATGTCCAGACCCACTGCCACCTGCACATGTTCCGGCTCTACCCCGCGGACCTGGACAGCCGGGTGACGCTGATGGAGCACGGAGGCATCCGCGACGCAATTGCCGCCGCGGATCCGATGGCTGCCGAGGAGGCTATGAGTGCGCACCTCCGCAACTCCTTCCACCGCTTCGCCCGCGCCTTCGGCGCGGAGCCGGCTGCACTGCCGGGCACCGCGCCCGGGCGCATGACGACCTGACCCGCGGCTCCACTTGATCTGGGTCACATTGCATATATGATGCTATGCATCCATATATGATCCGTTCATCCGCTCAGGAGATAGAGACTTCATGGCAACGACGATTTCCAGCACCACCCGCAACGAGGCCTCAGTGAGGACCAGCGTGGAAGATTTAAACACGACCGTTGTGGCGGCTCACGCCGCGTTCCTGCTCGGACGACGCGCCGACTTGACCACCCGGGCAGGATGGCTCGAAGCGGTGGCCGCGGCCCTGGAGCAGGACGCCGATGTCTTGGTTCCGCTGGCCGCCGGCGAGACCAACCTCGGTGTAGCCAGGCTCCAGGGCGAACTGAAGCGCACCGTTTTCCAGCTCCGACTATTCGCCGCGGAAGTCCGCTCGGGTGAGCACCTGGACGCAATCATCGACCACGCGGATCCCGGCTGGGGGATGGGCGCCCGGCCCGATCTGCGGCGGATGAATGTTCCGTTGGGCGTTGTAGGCGTCTTCGGCGCATCCAACTTCCCGTTCGCCTTCAGCGTCATGGGCGGGGACAGCGCATCGGCCCTCGCGGCCGGATGCTCCGTTGTCTACAAGGCCCACGAGGGGCACCCTGGACTCTCGCTCCGAACGGCTGAAACCGTGCAGTGCGGACTCCGTGACGCGGGAGCTCCGGAAGGTCTCTTCACCCTGATCACGGGCCGGGCGGCGGCTAAAGCGCTGGTAGACCACCCGCTGGTTAGGGCCATCGGCTTCACAGGCTCCACCGCGGGGGGACGCGCGCTGGCGGAGCGGGCCTTCGCCAGGGCGGAGCCGATCCCATTTTATGGAGAGCTCGGCGGCATCAACGCCGTATTCGTGACTGAAAAGGCGTGGGCGGCGCGCAAAGAAAGCATCCTCAGCGGCTACGCGGCGTCACTCAGCCTCGGCATGGGGCAGTTCTGTACCAAACCGGGACTCCTCTTTGTCCCCGGGGGGACGACGGCGGAAGCCGGCGACATACTGCGCGCAGCGTTCACGGACTTCGAGCCGGCCCAGCTGCTCACCGAACGGCTGCACGAAGGCTATCGCAATGCCGTCAAGGAAGTTGCCGGACAGCCGGGAGTTGAGCCGCTGGTTGAGGGCAATTTCGATTCCGCCCCGATGCCGACCGTGCTGCGCGTGGCCAGTGCGGCGGTATTCGAGCAGCCCGAGCTGCTGCGCCAGGAAATGTTCGGCCCGGCCAGCCTGCTGGTTGAATACCGGGGGGAATCCGAGCTGACGGCTCTCGCCGAGCTGCTTGAGGGCCAGCTGACCACCACTCTGCAGGCCGAAGCGGACGACGACGTCAGCGAACTCGCGGCCCGGCTTGCCGACATCAGCGGACGCGTGCTCTGGAACGGCTGGCCCACCGGCGTGACCGTCAGTTACGCCCAGCACCACGGCGGACCGTACCCGGCCACGACGTCGACCACGACGTCCGTGGGGACGGCCGCCGTCGGGCGCTTCATGCGTCCGGTGGCGCACCAGGATTTCCCCGCCTCACGGCTGCCGGAACCACTGCAAGACACAAATCCATGGTCGGTCCCGCAACGCATCGATGGGACCTGGACCCGACCGCAGCCAAAGGTGGATGCCTGATGACTACTCCTAGCGACAACTTCCCGCAGCGCCTGACGATGAGGGACATACTGCCCGAGGACTCCGAGGACGCCCTGCTCATCGGCCGTGTCTGGGACGTTGCAACCGGGGGCCCACGCGTCGCGGCTTTCCGCGGGGAAGACGCATTCGATCTGCAGCCCATCACTGCCACGGTCTCGGATCTGCTGGAATCCAAGACCCTCCTCGCCGACGTCAGGGGGGGCATGACGGCTCCTCGCTGGCGCACAGCTGACATCATCGACGCGTCAATGTCGCGGGACACAGAGCGCTCCCATTTGCTGGCTCCGGTAGATCTGCAGGTCATTAAGGCCTGCGGAGTGACATTCGTGGACAGCATGATCGAACGGGTCATCGAGGAACGGGCCGGCGGCAATCCGCAACAGGCGGCAGAAATACGGGACCGCGTCGGCGCAGCCCTCGGCGGGAACCTGGCCGGCGTGCGGCCCGGATCGAAAGAAGCCGTCGAAGCCAAGACAGTGCTGATAGAGGAAGGGCTCTGGTCCCAGTACCTCGAAGTGGGCATAGGTCCGGACCCGGAGGTCTTTACCAAGGCACCCGTGCTCTCCTCGGTCGGAACAGGCGCGATGATCGGGATTCCGTCCTTCTCGTCCTGGAACAATCCGGAACCGGAACTGGTGCTCCTGGTCAACTCGATCGGAGCGGCCGTCGGAGCAACGCTCGGCAACGACGTAAACCTTCGCGACGTCGAGGGCCGCAGCGCACTGTTGCTGGGAAAGGCCAAGGACAATAACGCCTCCAGCGCGCTGGGACCGTTCATTCGCCTGTTTGACGGGGACTTCACCCTGGAGACCCTGCGCACCGAGGAAATCCTGCTCCAGGTCCAGGGCCCGGATGGGTATCAACTGACCGGGAGCAGCAGCGTCAGCCGGATCAGCCGCAGCTTCGAAGAGCTGATTTCTGCGACTCACGGCGACCACCACCAATATCCGGACGGCTTCGCTTTGTACACCGGCACCCTGTTCGCCCCTACGCAGGACCGGGACGAGCCTGGCCGCGGATTTACGCACCAAATGGGCGACACCGTGGAAATTTCCAGCTCCCATCTCGGAACCCTGATCAACCAGGTGGGAGCTACGGAAGAGCTGCCTCGATGGAACTATGGCCTCCGCGAGCTGCTGGGCTATCTCCACCGCGTCAACGTCGCCCCGGGCGCCGCTTAGACCGCTCCGCGGAGCCAGTTCTCGACGCCGGAGATGTGGACAGTCAGCAACGACCGGGCTAGCTCGCTATCACCCAGGCCCAACGCCTCCGCGATGGCGGCATGCTCGTCAATGGTGCGTGCGACCGCGCTCTCCTCGGTCAGACCGCGCCAGATCCGGGCCCGCACGGTGCCGCCGGAGAGGCCGTCAAGGAGGCTCGCGAGGTAGCTGTTGCCGCTGGCTTGGGCAATGATGCGGTGGAATTCCAGGTCGTGGGCGACGAGGGCTTCCACGGAGGTGCCGTTCCCGACCGTGGCCATGCTGGCTCTCAGCAGGCTGAGCTGGTCACTGCTGATTCGGCGGGCGGCGATGGCTGCAGCGGCCGGCTCCAGGATGCGGCGCACCTCGAACAGCTCGAGCACCGAGGTGTCCTGGTGCAGGTCCACGATGAAGGCCATGGCTTCTGTCAGCAACCGTGGCTCCAGGCTGGTCACATAAGTGCCGTCGCCGCGGCGCACATCGAGAATCCGGATGATTTCCAGCGCCTTGACCGCTTCCCGCAAGGAGCTCCGGGACAACCCCAGCTGTTCGCTGAGTTCCTTCTCCGGGGGTAGCCGCTCTCCCGCTTTGAGCTGTCCCTGCAGGATCATTTCCTTGATCTTCAGGATAGCTACGTCGGTTACGGTCATAAGGCTGGTCCTCCGGACAGCTTGATGGGTTGTCCTACTGAGCGGGGGCCGGCAGCCGCAGCGCCTGGAGGCCCCCGTCAACGGCGATGGACGTACCGGTGGTGGAGCCGGAGAGCGGGCTGGCCAGGTAGACCACGGCTCCCGCGACTTCGTCCGCGGTGACCAGCCGGCCGTGCGGCTGCCGTCCGTTCAGGGCCAGGCGTTCGGCGCCGGGATCGGCGGCGGCGTCCAGCAGCCGCCCCACCCAAGGCGTGTCCGCGGTGCCGGGGTTGACGCAGTTGACCCGGATACCTTCGCGCAGGTGGTCGGCCGCCATGGCCTGGGTGAGGGAGAGTACGGCCCCCTTGGTAGCGCTGTAGAGGGCGCGTTGGGGCAGCCCTGCGGTGGCGGCAATGGAGCAGGTGTTCACGACGGCGGCCGACGGCGACTGGCGCAGCAGCGGGAGCGCGGCGCGGGTGACGCGGACCATTCCGACGACGTTGATGTCCCAGACGCGGTGCCATTCGGCGTCGTCGTTGTCCTCGACTGTGCCAACCGCGCCGGCGCCGGCGTTGTTGATGACGATATCGAGCCGGCCAAACGAGGCCCGCACCGTCTCGATGGCGGCCCGTACCGAGGCGTCGTTGGAGATGTCGCAGACCAGGCCCAGCTGACCGTCCGGCAGACGGGTGGGGTTGAGGTCCAGCACGGCGACTGTGGCGCCGTACTCCTGCAGGCGGTCGGAGATGGCGGCGCCGATCCCGGAGGCCCCGCCGGTGACGACGGCGACGAGCGTCGTCATGTCCGGGCTCATCTAGGCTTCCTTGCTGATAGAGGCGGCGACAGCTGCGGAGCGGTGCGGATCCGCGGCATGGGACCGGGCAGTAGTTTGCGGCGCGGGAGTACGCACGTAAGTCTGGCGCTGCCGGCCCAGGCCCGCTATGGCGAGGTCGACGACGTCGCCCTCCTGCAAGTAGGGGTAGCGGCCGGAGAGGGCCACGCCTTCCGGAGTGCCGGTGAGGATGACGTCCCCCGGTTCCAGCAGCATGTACTGGCTCACGTGGTGCACCACGGTGGCGACGTCGAAGATCAGGTCCGCGGTGTTCGAATCCTGGCGCTCTTCCCCGTTCACCCAGCTGCGCAGCCGGAGGTTGCCTGGGTCGACCTCGTCGGCCGGGACCAGCCACGGCCCCAGCGGCGTGGACTTGGGAAGCGATTTGCCCTTGGTCCACTGTCCGGCCGCGCCCGGAAGCTGGTACTCGCGTTCGGAGAGGTCATTGGCCACGAGGTAACCGGCGACGGCGGCCATGGCATCCGCGGGCGTGCCCAGGTAGCTGGCTTCCCTGCCGATAACGATGCCAAGCTCCACTTCCCAGTCGTACTTGCGGCTGCCCGGCGGGATGGGGGCGTCGTCGTAAGGACCGGCGACGGTGTTGTTCGGTTTCAGGAATACCACCGGGGTCTCGGGCGCAGCGGACCCGGACTCTGCAGCGTGGGCGGCGTAGTTCATGCCGATGCAGATCAGGTTGTTGGGCCGGGCGAGTGGCGCTCCTATCTGCAGGCCGGCGGCCCCGGGGAGGACCGGCAAAGCGCCCGCTGCGAGGGCGGAGCGGAGCCTCGCGACGCCGTCGGCAGCCAGGAACACCCCGTCGATGTCCGCGGTGATGCTGCGCACGTCATACGCCGCTTCGCCGCCGTCCGCCCCCGAAGCGTAGACGACCGGTATCTCGTGTCCTGCTGGTCCCAGCCGCGCGATCTTCACTCTTGTAATATCCCTTCGGTCGCCTTCATGGGGTGTCTGTGTCATTGCGTTCCGATTGGCGCAAGGGGTAGACATCGGAGTTCTAGCTGGTGGTGCTGCCTTATTTCGTGCAGCTTGCGCTTGATTATACCCATCTTACTAATTTCGCGAAATCATACATCCGATGTTTGCCAGCAGTGCCTTTGCAGTGCCTTTGCCATCGGCGCCGGAAGGAAGAGCCGGGGCGGAGGCGGGATCTGACCCTTTTTCGTCGGAAGGGCCCGGGGTTAGGGTCCGCGTCAGGCCAGGGCAACCGCGACGGGCGCAACAGGGTCGCGTCGCCGGCGCGTTCGGGGTCGAGCGGCACGGGGCTGATCAGCACTGCCGGTCCGCGGTGCAGGACGCCGTCGGACAGCACCTGGCACCGCACGCCGCCCCGCCCGCGCATGGCTTTGTGGGCACCCGGGGCGAGCATCTCATCCATCCAAACGCACGGATGGGCAGGCCGCCCGGCCTTGAGCCGACCGTTCCGAGTTTATGTACAGATAATGACCCCAAAGTCGGCGCTTAAGGGCGGGATCCGTACATAAACCTGGGGGGCGGGGCCTAGCTGCCGCGGTAGGTGGAGAACGCGAACGGGCTCAGGAGCAGCGGCGCGTGGTAGTGCTCGCCGGCGTCGGACACCGTGAAGTTCAGGTCAACCTCGGGGATGAACGTCTCGGTGCCCTGGCCCGCGTAGTAGGCGCCGGTGGCGCTGGTGCCGGGGCGCTAAAGGAAGCCCTCGCCAAGGCCTGATCCCCAGGCTTTGGCGCCCGGACAGGCTTTGGCGCCCTGGTCGGGAGCGCCCGCTCACTCTCCTGCGGGACGGACCGCCGAGAGGATGCGGAACTGCCTGCCCACGGGATAGCTGGCGGCGCCCTCGGCCGCGGCAACGATGTCCCCGGCGTCAATGTCGGACGCGGCGCAGATGACGGTGCGTCCGCCGTCGTTGACGAGGGCAGCCCGCTCGCCGATGCGCCGCAGCAGCGGCAGCCCCAGCCGTTCCAGCGTTTGCGCCGTGACGTCCAGGCCCACGATTCCTGCGATGGCGCCGCCGTTGAACACCGGGTGGGAGAAGGTCAGCACATACTCGTCGGTGCAGAGCAGGTCGATGAAGGGCCCTGTGACGTGCGGTTTGCCGGTCTCCACGGGGATCCGGAACCACTCGGTCTTGACGTACCGGCTCAAGGACTGGGGGCTGAAGTTGGCCAGGGCATCCACCCGTTCCATGTCGTCGCCCTGCCACCATGCGATGTAGCTGCGGTCCGGTCCAAGGAGCCCCGGGCTGGCGATGAAGCCTGCCCCGACCACCTTGGAGTCCGGGGCCTGCAGCATGGATTGCACAGCGGGCCGGATGAACTTGTCCACGGCTGTCCCGGTCAGCTTGCCGCTTTCTGTTATCCAGGCGGTGGTGGCCGCAGCCCATTCGTCCAATTGCCGTTCCACACCGCTCACCAGGGCGTTGACGTCCTCCACGCCCTGGATCGCCGGGGAAATCGGTGCCTTCAGTTCGGCGCCGTTGCCGTCCATGTTTCTGCCTTCGCTAGTGTGGCTGCCCGTCCGAGTGTTCTTCCAGCAGCCAGTTGGTTGTCATGTGGATCAGGTCCTTGGTGCGTGCTTCGGCGCTGGCTTGGTGGTGCCCGGCGATGGCAATCGTCACGGCCTCGCTCAGTTCGGCCGTCCGTTCGCAGAATTCTGCGTCGCCGAAGGGCAGCAACGTCAGCGTGCCCATGTCAGCCTGCAGCCGCAGCAGTTCGCGGGCAAGCCGAGCCGATCGCGCCACTGCCGCGATTTCCAGTAGGAACTCCGACGACGCCAGCCGCCATTCCAGGGCCGTCGCCTGGGTTCCGTTCCCGGCCTCCGGGCGGATGTAGGCCCGTAACGCCTCGACGTCGCCGTCGTTCGACCGTTTTGCTGCGATGCTGGCGCACGTGGCGGCGATGGCCTGGCAGTGCAGGCCAAGGTCGCTGATTTGCAGGCGCGTCAAGGAGAGCAGCCGGGTTCGGGCGCGATCGCGCGAGGGGAGTGCGTCGTCGGCGATGAAGCTGCCGCCGCTGCGCCCGCGCACGGTGCGGATCAGGCCCTGGCCGCGCAGCTGGGACAGCGCCTCGCGGGTGGTCACTGCCGATACGCCCAGGGCACCGGCAAGTTCGACTTCGTTGGGCAGCCGCTGTCCGCTGACGAGGAGCCCGGTTTCCACGGCAAGTTCGATGCGCCGGCACACTTCATCGACCAGGCCGCCGGATTTGATGGGGGTGAAGACGGCGGCCAGGCTCCGTGATGCGCCCAAAGGGGAAAGTGACATGTGCCGACCTCCCTGGTGATCGCGCCTCGAAATGTGGTCACCGCAATCGTAGCCGCAGGCTAGCCAGCGGGTCTATACATAAATCCTCCTATGTATTAGTCTTTCTCAAAAGTCGCGACAGCGTGCTCCATGTCACACCCTTGGAGTCCCCCGTCCCAGACCACCGGAAATGAAAGGCAAACCCATGAGCGAGACAGCACTGGCTGCGGTGCAGAAACCAACCGCAGAGGTCCCCGCCATCAGACTTCGCCAGCTGACGAAGTCCTTTGGTGAGACCAACGCGGTGGACGGGGTGGACCTGGACATCCGCCAGGGGGAGTTCTTCTCCATGCTGGGCCCCTCCGGCTCCGGGAAGACCACGGTGCTGCGCCTGATCGCCGGATTCGAGCTGCCCACGTCCGGAACCATCGAGCTTGAGGGCCGGGACGTCAGCGGCAAGGCCCCGTTCGAGCGGGACGTCAACACCGTGTTCCAGGACTATGCGCTGTTCCCGCACATGTCCCTGGTGGACAACGTCGCGTACGGGCTCCGGGTGCGCGGCATGGGCCGGAAGGAGCGCCGTGAGCGTGCCGCCGAGGCCCTGGAGCGGGTCCAGCTCGGAAAGTTCGTGAGCCGCCGCCCGTCCCAGCTCTCCGGCGGCCAGCGCCAACGCGTGGCCCTGGCCCGTGCCCTGGTGGTGGAGCCCAAGGTACTGCTGCTGGATGAACCCCTCGGCGCGCTCGACCTGAAGCTGCGCCAGCAAATGCAGATCGAGCTCAAGGAACTCCAGCGTTCCCTGGGCATCACCTTCATCTTCGTCACCCACGACCAGGAAGAAGCGCTCACCATGAGCGACCGCATCGGCGTCTTCAACAACGGCAAGATCGCGCAGATCGGCACCGCCCACGAAATCTACCAGCGCCCCACCGGCCCGTTCGTGGCGAACTTTGTGGGCACATCCAACATCTTCGACCCGGCCGTCGCCGGCAGGCTATATGGCCGCGAGGAGCAGTTTGTGGTCCGTCCCGAACGGCTCAACCTCGCCTGGGACCGCAGCACGGCAATGAACGACGGCGTCACCTCCTTGCAGGGCAAGGTCGCCTCGATCGTCTACGTCGGGCACGCCACCCAGGTGCACGTCGCACTGGAAGGCGGCCCCGCCGTCGTGGTCCTGGTGGGCACCGATCTTCCGGAAGGCGAGAAGCTGGCCGGCCGGGACGTCACCGTCAGCTGGGCCGAGCGTGATGCCGTGTGGCTCCCCGGCGCGGCATAGGGACCAGCAGTTCCACCAGTCTTTCATCCAAGTACCCGCACCCCGAAAGGTAAGAACAGTGGCAATCAAGAACAAATCCCTCCAGCTCATGGGGGCACTGGCTGCGGCAACGCTTGCCCTGGCATCGTGTGGCACCACCTCCGGCAACAACAACGCCGGCGCCACAAGCAAGACCGAGATCGGCGCCGGCGAAGGCCACGTGTCCATCCTTGGTTGGCCCGGATACGTTGAGGACGGCACCAATGACCCCAAGGTTGACTGGGTGACGCCGTTCGAAAAGGCCACGGGATGCCAGGTTGATTTCAAGCCGTTCGGCACCTCAGATGAGGCCGTCACGCTCATGCGCACCGGGCAGTACGACGTCATCTCCGCCTCCGGCGACGCCTCCCTGCGCCTGATTGCCGGCGGCGACGTCCAGGCCGTGAACATGGGCCTGCTGAAGAACTACCCGGACGTTTTCCCTTTCCTGAAGGACAAGGCGTGGAACACCGTGGACGGGAAGAACTACGGCATGCCGCACGGCTGGGGTGCCAACCTGCTCATGTACCGCACGGACAAAGTGGTGCCGGCCCCCACCTCCTGGGGATCGGTGTTCGGTGACGCCGCGGCGCACACCGGCAAGGTGACGGCCTACGATTCACCCATCTACATCGCCGACGCCGCCCTGTACCTGATGAAGCACCAGCCCGATCTGAACATCAAGAACCCGTACGCGCTCGATTCCACCCAGCTCGCTGCCGCCGTGAACCTGCTCAAGGAACAGCGCAAGCACGTGGGCGAGTACTGGAGCGACGTGGTCAAGGAAGTGCAGTCCTTCACCACCGGCAGCTCCGTCATCGGCACCACCTGGCAGGTGGGCGCGAACATTGCCGTAGCCGACGGCACCCAGGTGCAGACCCTGCTGCCCGAGGAAGGCGCCACGGGGTGGTCGGACACCTGGATGATCGGTTCCAAGACGAAGAACCCGAACTGCTCCTACCAGTGGCTCGACTACATCGCGAGCCCGGAAGCCAACTCGCAGGTGGCCGAGTACTTCGGTGAATCCCCGTCCAACCCCAAGGCCTGTGCCCTGACCAAGGACAAGCAGCACTGCGAGACCTACCACTCCGGTGACGCGTCCTACGCCGAGAAGATCTGGTACTGGACCACCCCGGTGGCGAATTGCCTGGACGGCCGCAAGGACGCCAAGTGCACCGACTACTCGGAATGGACCAAGGCCTGGACCGAAATCAAGGGCTGACCTCCCAGCCGTGTGAGGGCGGCCGGCTACCGTAGCCGGCCGCCCACACAACCCGCAGGCCCGCGTCCCGCTCAACAACCAAGGCTCAACAACAAAGGTAAGAATCCATGGCACTACAGACCAGGCAGCCCGGCGCCGATCCGGGCCCGGGCAGGGCACCGGGCACCGCAGCCGTACCCCGGGCCAAGAGGAACGCGTTTTCCGCCCTGCTGAACCGCTCACCGAATCTCCGTCTGGCAGGACTGCTGGCGGCCCCGGCCGGCTGGCTGGTCCTCGTGTACATCGCCGCGCTCGCGGCCCTGCTCATCACGGCGTTGTGGACGGTGGATACGTTCACCGGCAAGGTGTCCCAGACCTGGACGATTGACAATGTCCTCCAGGTGGCCACGGACCCGGTGTACCAAACCATCGCACTGCGCACCATCTGGATTGCCGTGGCCGTGACACTGATCGACGTGGTGATCGCCATTCCGATCTCCTTCTTCATCGCCAAGGTGGCCACCGCAAAATGGCAGAAACTGCTGGTGGTGGCCGTGCTGATGCCTCTGTGGGCCAGCTACCTGGTGAAGGCCTATGCATGGCGCAACGTGCTGGCCGAGGGCGGCCTGCTCGAATGGCTGGGCACGCCGATCGGGCTGAACAGCCCGGGCTATTCGGAGTCGGCCGTGATCCTGACGCTGGCCTACATCTGGCTGCCGTACATGATCCTGCCCATCCATGCCGGCTTTGAGAAGGTGCCGGACTCGCTGCTCGAGGCCTCCAGCGACCTTGGCGCGAAGCCGTGGAACACCATGCGCCTGGTCATGCTGCCTATCCTGGTGCCGTCCATCATCGCGGGCACGATCTTCACGTTCTCGCTGTCACTGGGGGACTACATCACGGCGCAGATTGTCGGCGGCACCACGCAGATGTTGGGAACCGTGGTCTACGCCAACGTGGGCGCGGCCAACAACCTGCCGTTTGCCTCCGCCGTGTCCCTGGTCCCGATCGTGATCATCATGATCTACCTCTTCGTGGTCCGCCGTACCGGCGCCCTGAACAACCTCTAGGAGCCTGTTGTGAGATTGTCCCGCAGCGCCAAGACCATCCTCGGCATCATGACTGCCCTGGTCCTGCTTTTCATCTATTCACCGCTGCTGCTGGTGGTGGTGAACTCGTTCAACGCGGACAGGACGTTCGGCTGGCCGCCGAAGGGGTTCACACTGGAATGGTGGGGGCGGGCGTTTGACTCCGAGGGCGTGCGCGAGGCCCTGGTGAACTCGCTCTGGGTGGCAGCGGTGTCCACGATCATTTCGCTGATCCTGGGGACGCTGCTGGCCCTGGCCCTGCAACGGTACAAGTTCTTCGGCCGTGACGCTGTGAACCTGCTGGTGATCCTGCCCATCGCCCTGCCCGGCATCGTCACCGGCATCGCGCTCAACAACATGTTCACCACCATCCTGGGGGTGTCCCTGAGCATGTGGACGGTGGTCATTGCCCACGCCACCTTCTGCATGGTGACGGTGTTCAACAACGTGATTGCCCGGCTGCGGCGCATGAACGGCCAACTCGAGGAAGCCTCGGCAGACCTGGGCGCCGGCGTGTTCACCACGTTCCGGCTGGTCACGTTCCCGCAGCTGCGCTCAGCCCTGCTGGCAGGCGGACTGCTGGCGTTCGCGTTGAGCTTTGACGAAATCATCGTCACCACGTTCACCATCGGCGCCGGGGACACAACGCTGCCCATCTGGATCCTGCAGAACCTGTTCCGGCCCAACCAGGCCCCCGTGGTCAACGTGGTGGCCGTGGTGCTGATCGTGGTTTCGATTGTCCCGATCTGGCTGGCACAGCGGCTGTCCGCAGACTCCGTGGGGGTCGGCGCCGGGCGGGCCCGGGCAAAGGCAGCGGTGAAGTAGGCAGCTTAAGAACAACAAACGCCGACGGCGGCACTCCGGTTCTTGGTGAAAGGAACCGAGTGCCGCCGTCGTCGTTGTGCGGGGGGAGGAATTGGGCAACCTTCTCTCACCTGACCCGACCCTCTCTCACTTTTGGGGCGAAATTGACGGACCCTCTCTCAGATGATGTGAGAGAGCGTTGCCCGAAAGGGGCACATTGGTGAGAGAGGGTTGGTCGAAAGGGGCTCACAGGTGAGAGAGGGTTGGGCAAAAGGGGCACATAGGTGAGAGAGGGTTGGTCGAAAGGGGCTCATAGGTGAGAGAGCGTTGCCCGAAAGGGGCACATAGGTGAGGGAGGGTTGGTCGAAAGAGGCTCATATGTGAGAGAGCGAAGCGGGGGTTAGTTCAGTTGTCCGTTGGCCAAGGCCTTTGTCGCCAGCATCTTGTCCAGGGGCTTGGCATAGCGCTCCTGGACGATTCTCAGGTGCAGCCACGACTCGACGCTGGCCACGGATGCCATGGCGCGCACCTTGTCCAAGATTTCATACATCTCATCCAGGGAGCTCACGCCAGCGGTGGCCACCAGGTCATACCGCCCGAAGCAGCTGGCGATGAACTCCACGCCAGGGGTGGCGGAGAAGAATGCGATGGCTTCCTCGGTTCCCGCCGACGTCGTGATGCCGAATCCGAAGGCCATGGCATGGGAGGAGCCGGAGCGGCTGCGGATAGGGCCGATCTGCATCACGCGCGCGTCCAGCAGGCGAAGTACCCGGTTCCTGGCGGCACTGGCCGAGAGCCCGACGCGTTCCCCGAGCGCCTCGAAGCCCAGCCGGCCATCCACCTGAAGCTCGCCCAGGATCAGCAGGTCCGCATCGTCCAGCTCCAGCCCGGGATCCGGCGGTTCCTTGCCGAGGAAGAGGCTCCGGACGACCTCCTTGTACATCAAAACATCCACGGCAGCCACCCCCTGGGAGAGGCGGACGGCCTCCACATCCTCGTAGAGCCGCTCCACTGTCGGCAGGCGCAGCTCGGCGATGATGCCGTACCTGCCGGTGGTCAGCGAGGCGAAGACGGCCCCGTCCAGCTGGCTCAGTTTGTCCAAAGCCGGCTGGGCGGAGCCGTTGAGCTGGATGGAGAGATGCGCGACGGCGGTCAGGCCCAGCAGCCGCGGGTGGACCGCGGCGACAATGCGCAGCTCGCCGGATGATGTGAGTTCGTTGACCTTTGCCGTTGCCACGGAGCGGGTCACGCCCAGCTGCTTGGACAGCTCGCTGAACGACGCGCGGCCGTCGGCCTGCAGCAGCCGGATCAGCCGGTCGTCCAGATCATGCATGGTCTTCACAATAAACGCCTCTTGTTGTTGGGCACAGTTGCGGCGCACCCGGGGCAATCAGCGCAGTTGATCCTCCGCCTGCTTCAATTGTTCCACGAACTCACGCAGCAACAAGGGATTTGACCGGATAGCCGGTCATAATCACGCAAATACCGCGTTTGAGGCACAGTCAACGACGGATTCGCTTGCATTTCGATGGAACTTGGCTAATATCGTGACCAGCGCCACATCGGCTCGACCCTCTTTTCACCCCAACCGCGAATCAGATGTTCATTGGAGATCTGCACATGCCCAAGTTCACGAAGGCCGCCATCGCTGCGGCCGCCCTGGCCCTGCTATTGAGTGGCTGTTCCGCTGCCGCAGCACCGAGTTCCGAAGGGAAGGCGCCGGCCGCCGCCGAGGCCCCCAAGGGACTGGCGACGAGTGGCAAGCTCACGCTCTGCATCGACCCCGAGTATGCGCCGCTGGAGTACTACGCCAACGGTTCCAGCGGCAACATCATCGGATTCGACGCCGACGCAGCCAGGGCGCTTGCCAAGCACTGGGGGCTTGAGACCAAGTTCGAGGTGACCACCTTTGACGGCCTGATGCCGGGGCTCCAGTCCCGCCGCTGCGACGCCATTTTCGGTGGCCTGTACATGAGCGAGGCACGCCTGGCCGTGGCCGACGCCGCTCCCGTCATGAACACCGGACCGTCGATTCTTGCCGGCCCCGCCCTGGCAGGACAGCTCAAGCAGCCCCTGGACCTCTGTGGCCGCAGCGTCGCCGCGCAGTCGGCATCGTCCAACGCCGCGCGCATCAGCAAGCTCAAGGATGAATGCAAGGCCGCCGGCAAGGACGAACCGAAACTCACCGAATACCCGAAGACGGCGGAAACCGTGCTCGCCGTCATGAACGGCAAATCCGACGCCCTGATCGAGACCAATGTCGCCGCTGCCTACATGGCAGCCCAGAACGAGGGCAAGCTGGCCGTGGCCCCGGATGTCTTTGAAACGGAGACCACGTTCGGCGTCTTCACCCGCAAAAACGATCCGATCTCCCCGGTTCTCGCCGACGCCCTGAAGGCACTGCACAAGGACGGCACGCTCGCCCAGATCGCCAAGGACAACAAGCTCGATCCGGCCATCGTCGACGTTCACTAGCTATCGCGCCGGGACCACGGAGCCGTGGTCCCGGCCCCCACTCGAAAGGAGTGCCCGATGGAATTCGATATCGGCATCTTCGCCCAGCAACTCGTGAACCCGAGCTACCTCTACGGTGCCTTCCTGTCCGTGGCAGTGGCCGTGCTGGCGCTGATACTGGCCACCGCCGTCGGGTTCGCCGTCGCCCTGGGACGCACTTCGCAGAGCCGCATCGCACAGGGTGCAGCGGGGTTCTACACCTGGTTCTTCCGCGCCATCCCGGCGCTGCTGGTCCTGCTGATCATCTGGAACGCGCTGCCGCAGCTGTTCCCGGTGCTGCGCCAGGAATGGTTCACCCCGTTCATTGCCGCGTTCATCGGCCTGGGCATCGTGGAAGCAGCCTTCATGGCGGAAATCATCCGCTCCGCGCTGCTGAGCGTCGACGACGGGCAGAACCTGGCCGGACGTGCCCTGGGGATGTCGCCGGCGAAGGTCATGCTCAAAGTGGTGCTGCCGCAGGCCATCCGCATCGCGCTGCCGCCGACGGGAAACGAGTTCATCGGCCTGGTGAAATTCTCCTCGCTGGCGTCCGTCATCTCCCTGCAGGAACTGCTGACCACGGCCCAGGTGGGGGTCAACATCACCTTCCGCTACGCCGAGTACTACGCGGCCGCCATCGTCTACTACCTGATCATCGTGAGCCTGCTGACCCTGCTCCAGAACTTCGTAGAGAAGAAATTCCTCTGGACCTCACGGTCAAAATCCAAGAAGACATCCACGCTGGAACCGATCGGCCAAGGAGTGCACGCATGACCCAGATGCCACAGCCAACGGAGGCCGCGGTGTGGACGCCTGCCGACCCCGTGCTGCAGGTGCGGAACCTGCACAAGAGCTACCAGGACCAGCACGTTCTTCGCGGCGTTGAATTCGACATCCACCAGGGCCAGGTGAAGGCCGTCCTCGGCCCCTCGGGCTCGGGAAAGTCCACCATGCTGCGCCTCATGGCACTCCTGGAACCGGCCAATGACGGTGAAATCCTCCTTCGCGGCCGCCGCCTGGGCGTCCGCGAGCGCGGCACCACAACCGTGCCGCTGCCTGAGCGGGAGCTCGCCAAGGAACGGCAGGACATCGGCATGGTGTTCCAGAAGTTCAATCTGTTTCCCCACCTCAGCGCCTGCCGGAACGTGATGCTCGGCCTCACCTCGGTCCAGAGCGTTCCGCACAAGGAGGCCGAGGAACGCGCCATGGCCATGCTCGAACGGGTGGGTTTGTCCCACCGCGCCGGCCACTACCCCTCGGAGCTCTCCGGCGGCCAGCAGCAGCGTGTGGCCATCGCCCGCGCCCTGGTCATGAACCCGTCCGTGCTGCTCTTTGACGAGCCGACGTCGGCCCTGGACCCCGAGCTGGTAGGCGAGGTGCTGGACGTGATGGAAGGCCTGGCCAACGACGGCATGACCATGATCGTGGTCACCCATGAGGTCCGTTTCGCCCGCCGGGTGGCGGACCAGGTCACCCTGTTCGACAGCGGCGTGATCGTGGAGCAGGCCACGCCGGACGAGTTCTTCGACAACCCCCAGCACCAGCGCACCAGGAAGTTCCTCAGCCATGTCCACTAACGCCATATCCACCAGCACCATGTCCACTAATGCCATGTCCACCGACGCGAAGCGGGCCCGGCCCCTGGCCGTCTACACGGACATGGAGGACATCGACTACTCCGCGGGCGCCGCCCTGCTGGAGGAGAACGGCTACGACGTCCGGTACCTCGGCAGCCAGGACCCTGCCGTCATCATGGACCAGGCCAAGGACGCCGAAGCCCTGCTGGTGGGCTATGCCTCCGTCACGGCCGAGGTCATGGACGCCATCCCGGCTTTGAAGATCATCGCCCTGGTCTCCATGGGATTCGACAACGTGGACCTGGACGCAGCCAGGGAGCGCGGCATCTGGGTCAGCAACCTTCCCGGCGTGGCCACCGAGGAAGTCGCCTCCCATGCGCTGGCCCTTGCCCTGGCGGTCACCCGCGAGATCCCGTTCTTCCAGGGCCGTGTGGCTGAAGGCGACTGGAACGGGCGGCCGGAAACCACGGTGTTCCGGCTCAGCCGGGAGCGGCTGGGCCTGATCGGTCTCGGCAGGATCGGCAGCCGTTTCGGGAAGCTGGCCTCCGGCGTCTTCGGCGAAGTCATCGGCTACGACCCCTACCTCCCGGACACCCCGGCCACTCGGGACATTCTGGCCAAGGCGGGCATCCGCCAGACCGGTCTGGACGAGGTGCTGGCGGAGTCCGCCGTCGTGTCCCTGCATATGCCGCTCACGGAGGAGACCCGGCACATCATCAACGCCGAAAGCCTCGCGGCCATGCGGCCGGGCAGCTACCTGGTGAACGTGAGCCGGGGGCAATTGATCGACGACGCCGCCCTCCGCGCCGCCATCGACTCGGGACACATCCGCGCAGCGGCCCTGGACGTGCTCGACGTCGAGCCCGCCCCGGCCGACCACCCCCTCATGGGCCACCCCCGGATCCTCGTGACGCCGCACATCGGCTTCCTCTCGGACCACACCCTGGCCGAGTACATCAGGATCCAGGCCCAGAACGTCATCTCCCAGGCCCGCACCGGCACCCCGGACACTCCGCTGTTCGAGCTGGAACCCGCAGGCTGAGTGCCGGCTGGCTCGCAGCGGCACCGCACCACTTCTACACGCAAAGGTCATTCCCATGTCATTCGCAGCACCCCATGAAACGCCCCCCGCAGCCCCGCCGGCAACCGTGTTCTTCGGCGGCCTCATCCGGACGGTCGACGCCGAGGATTCTGTCGCAGAGGCGATGCTGGTGATCGGCAACCGCATCGCCGCCGTCGGGACCCCCCAGGAATGCCGCGCCGCGGCTCTTGAGCTCACCACCTCGGTCCCGGCGATCGTGGACCTCCAGGGCCGCACCCTGGTTCCCGGGTTCGTGGACCCGCACGCCCACCCGCTGATGTACGGGCAGCTGCTGTCCTGGGTGGACTGCGGACCTGTTGCCGCGCCGGACATCCCCACCATGCTAGATCGCCTCGCCAAGGCCGCGGCGGAAAACCCCGGCGACGGCCCGATCCGGGGCTACGGCTATGAGCACCGCAACCTGGCCGAGCAGCGCCACCCCAGCCGGCAGGAACTGGACACGGTCTCCACCACCCGCGAGGTCTACGTCATGAACGCCAGCGGCCACGGCGGCGTCGTGAACTCATTTGTCCTGGACAACGCTGGGATCGGCTCGAACACCCCCAACCCGCCGGGCGGCACCTTCTTCCGCGACGCCGAGGGCTCGCTGACCGGTGAGCTTTCCGACGCCGCCTGCGACATCCTCACGGGTGAGGACGGAGTGAAGCTCGGCCACCACGGACCCAACTTCCACCTGGCGGACAGCAAGGAACAGCACCGCGGTCAGCTGCTCCACGCCCAGCGCGAGTTCCTCAGCCACGGCGTCACCATGATCGGCGATGCCCAGGTCACCAAGCGCGAATTCGCGGCCTACCTTGACCTGGTGGAGCGCGGGGAACTGGTGACCCGCATCAACGCCTACTTCCTCTCCAGCCTCCTGGATGAAGTCCTGCAGCTGGGCCTCGTGGACCGCTTCGGCGATTCGCTGCTGTCCTTCGCCGGCATCAAGCTCTACGCGGACGGAACCCTGGGCGGCTGGACGGCGTACTTCCCGGAGGGCTACCGCGACGACCCCTGCCGCACCGGTTCGCTCTACCATGAGCCCGCGGAATACCGTTCGCTGGTGGTCAGGGCCCACAGCGCCGGGCTGCAGACGGCCACCCACGCGCAGTCGCCCACGGCCATCCAGCTGGTGATCGACGCCGTGAAGGAAGCCACCGCCGTCTCGCCCCGGGCGGACCACCGGCACCGGATCGAGCACTGCGGCCTGCCCACGCCGGAGCAGATCACGGAGATGGCCGGCCTCGGCATCCTTCCGGTCAACCAGCCCCAGCACTACTTCAACTGGGGCCCGGGTGTGCTGGACGCGATCGGCAGCCCGGGGGAGCGCTTCAACCCCCTGGGCGAATTCGTGGCCGCGGCAGTTCCCGTCACCATGAGCTCGGACGCCCCCGTGGCCGATCCGCGTCCCCTCGAGGCCATCCAGACCGCCGTGACCCGCAAGACCCGCTCCGGCGTGCAGCTCGGCCCGGACGGGCTGAAGATCGACGCCGCCGCCGCCCTCCGCGCCCACACCATCAACGGCGCACGGGCCATGGGACGCGAGAAGGACCTGGGTTCCCTGGAACCGCAAAAGCTCGCCGACTTCGTGATCCTCGCCGAGGACCCGCTGGCGGCGCCTGCCGAACGAATCAGCAGCATCGACGTCGTGGAGACCTGGGTGGACGGCGCGCGCGTCTACAAGCGCTAGCCGGCCGCCCTCGGCGCCGGATCGCCGGAAAGCTGCCAGTTTCGCCGGGACGCCCCGGCGGTTCCGCAGCCTTCCGGCGATTCCGGCGTCCGGCCACGGTTGAACCCCGGTTAAACCCCGACGGCGGCACTCACCAGCGTGCCGCCGTCGGGGTTTCGCGTTGCTCGGCGAAAGGCTCAGGCCTTGCGGATGGCTTCGGCCAGACGCTTGACGCCCTCCGTGAGCTGTTCCTCCTGGGCGTAAGAGAAGGCGATGCGCAGCTGGTTGGTGCCGCCGCCGTCGGCATGGAACGCGCTGCCGGGCACAAACACCACCCCGGCCTCGATGGCCGCGGCGAGCACGCGTTCGGTGTCGATCCCCCCGGGCAGCGTGACCCACGTGAAGAAGCCTCCCGTGGGCGTGGTCCAGCTGGTTCCCTCCGGCATGTGGGCGGCCAAGGCGTCCAGCGTGGCCTGGCAGCGGGCCGCGTAAACAGCGCTGTAGGCGGCGATCTGGCCGCGCCAGTCGAAGCTGCCGATGTACTGTTCCACCACCAGCTGGCTCAGAACGGAGGGGCAGATGGTGGTGGCTTCGGAGGCGATCTGGAGGCGCCCGCGGACGTCCTGCGGCGCCACCACCCAGCCCACGCGCAGCCCGGGGGCGAAGATCTTGGAGAACGAGCCGAGGTAGAACACGTTGTCCGGGTCCAACGAGTACATGGCGGGCTTCAGCGTGCCGTCGAAGCTCAGGAGGCCGTACGGGTTGTCCTCGACGATCAGGACGCCTTCCGCCCGGCAGATGTCCACCACGCGCTGCCGCCGCTCCAAGGAAAGGCTGATGCCGGAGGGGTTGTTGAAGTTGGGAATCGAGTAGAAGAACTTGATGGTCTTGCCGGCTGCCTTGAGCCCGGAGATGACTTCCTGCAGACGGTCAGGATCCACGCCGTCGTTGTCCATGGCGACGTGCGCCACCTCGGCCTGGAAGCCTTCGAACACGCCCAGGGCGCCCACATAGGTGGGTCCCTCGGCAATGACCACGTCCCCCGGATCGCAGAAGAGTTTGGTGACCAGCTCAAGTGCCATCTGCGAGCCTGCCGTGATCTGCACGTTCTCCGGAGCCGACTTGATGCCTTCGAGCTCCATGACCTGGCAGATCAGGGCCTGCAGCTCCTCGGTTCCGGCGCCGGAGCCGTACTGCAGGGCCTCCAGCCCGCGGCGCGCAACCACCTCGCCCGCCATGGCGGCGATCCGGTCCATCGGAAGCACCGGCAGGTACGGATTGCCGCCGGCCAGGGAGATCATGCCCGGCTGCATGGAGATATCGAAGACAGCGCGCACGGGCGAAGGCTGGAAGCCGGCCGCGCGCTTGGCCATCCGGTCTACATGGGACGGCGCTGTTGTGGTAGTCATGGTGGTCCTTTGGTGGTTGGCTTTGGTGTTTGGCTTGGGGCGCGGCAACGCGCCGGGGTGATGGTTACTGAGCTGCCCTACTGGGCGGAAAGGAAACGGTGCAGGATTCGGGTTCCGGCCTGGAGCGCCGTGACAGGGACACGTTCGTCGACGCCGTGGAACATGCCGGCGAAGTCAAAGTTTTCGGGAAGCCTCAAGGGCGAGAAGCCGTAGCAGTTGATGCCCAGCTGCGAGAATGCCTTGGCATCCGTGGCCCCGGAAATGACAAACGGCAGTCCCCGTCCGGCGGGGTCGACGGCGGTGATCGCCGCTTTCATGGCGTCCAGGAGGGCGCCACTGGCCGGCGCTTCCAGCGAGCGGCCCTCTTCCCAGCCCACCTCGATGCCCGGCCCCAGGAGCTCCATGAATTGTTCCTTGAACTCGTCATCGGTGCCGGGGGCGATGCGGCAGTCCACCGTCGCGGTGGCCGTGCCGGGGACCACGTTGGTCTTGTAGCCGGCGTGGAACTGGGTGGGGACGGTGCTGGTGCGCAATCCGGGGCGGAGCATCGCGGCGAGCGGTCCCAAGGAGGCGAGTTCGCCGTCGAGCCCGTCCACATCCAGCGGACGGCCCAGGGCCTCGCCCAGCTGCTCCGCCAGGGCAGAGACCGACGGGCTCGGGACGAGAGGCCACTCGCGTAAGGAGATGCGGGCCAGGGCGGCCGAAAGCCGCGCGACGGCGTTGGCGTCGTTGGGCACGATCGAGCCGTGGCCCGTGGTTCCCCGGGCCGTCAGCGTTGCCCAGGCGACACCCTTTTCCGCGACGCCCAGGAGGTACACACGCAGGTCCTCACGCAGCTGGACGGAGAAGCCGCCGATTTCCCCGATCGCCTCCCTAACGCCGCGGAACAGCTCCGGATGTTCGTCCACCAGGAACCTGGCTCCGAACTCTCCGGCGATTTCCTCATCGGCCACGAAGGCAAAGACAATGTCGCGTTTGGGCACGAAGCCCTCCCGGCACTGTTGGCGGACGGCGGCCACCGTCATGGCAACCATGTCCTTCATGTCCACCGCCCCGCGCCCCCAGATGAAGCCGTCCCGGACCTCGCCGGAGAACGGGTCCACGGACCAGTCGGTCACGTCCGCGGGGACGACGTCGGTGTGCCCGTGGACCAGAAGGGCCGGCGCGTCCGGGTCGCGGCCCTTCATCCGGACCACAAGGTTGCCGCGGCCTGCGAGCTTTTCGCGCCACTGGCCCTCGAGACCGGTTTCCGCGAGGAGCGACCGGATGTACTCGGCGCAGCGTGTTTCGCCGTCGCCGGTAGTGGCCGGGTCACCGGTGTTGGTGGAGTCGATCCGGATCAGTTGGCGGCAGAACTCCACGGCCTCGGCGGCCATGGCCTCATGCTGTTCCCCCACGGTTAGTCCCTTCCTAGCCTGCGTCCACGAGTTTGGAGCGCTTCTTGAGAGTGAATTCCTCGGCATCGATCCCGAACTCGCGGGCCGCAAAGCGGTGCAGGGTTTCGACCAGTTCGTCCGGGGTGAAGTTGTGGACCCCGTTCAGCGACTGGATGGCGAGCCCATCGATGGTGGCCACAAGCAGCGTTGCCAGTTCGTTGACGTCGATGGAGGGCCGGAGGAGTTTCTCGTCCGCGGCCTCTTCAAGCGCCCGGACGAAAAGGCCGCGCCACGAACTCCAGACTGACCCGACGCTTTCGCGGATTTCAGCGTTCTTGTGGGCCGCCGCGTAGATCTGCAGCCAGAAGCCCCAGGCCTCTTCGAAGGGGGTATCGCCCTGGATGGAGAAGGTCAGCAGATCGTGGAGCCGTTCGAGGGCATTGTCGCCCCGCTCATAGATGCGCTGCCATTCCGCCAGGGATTCCTCTATGCGGTACTCCACAGCGGCGCCGATCAGCCGGTCCCGGTGCCGGAAGTAGTGCTGGATCATGCCGATGCTGAAGCCGGAGACCTCAGAGAGCTCACCGAAGGAGCAGCCTTCCACACCCCCGCGGGAGATGACCTGCGAGGCGTAATGCAGAATGCTCTGCCGGCGTTCGGCCATCGCTTCCGCGGTGACGCTTCGCGTACGGCGGCCCGGGGTTGTCTCGCTCATGCCGTTGCTCCTTGGTTTGTCTGGCCGCGGGATTGTCTGCTCGCGCTGGTCCAGGTGCGGCGCCTTGTGGGCGGGGGTTGTCATCTCTCCACGATGTTGCCATGGTCCCTTGACACGCGTTGTTGCTCCTCTCACAATAAGTTGAACATATTGTTATTTCAACCCAATCCGAAGTGGAGATCCACAAATGATGCACAAAGGCGTGAAAAGGTCACTCGTGGCTGTGGCTGCCATCAGCTTCCTGGCGTTGACAACGGCTTGCACCAACGCCGAGGGCGCGCCGCCCACCGCATCAGGCAACGCAGCCAGCGGCGGCCAGAGCGGGCAGGAACTTGCGCAGGGAGTGCAGCCGGATTCGAAGGTCCAGGAACTCGTCCCGGCCGCCGTCAAGGGCAACGGGTCGCTGACGCTGGTCACCGACCCCACTTATGCTCCGATCGATTTCACCGACGAGCAGGGCAAGATCGTTGGCCTGGAGCCGGACATGGCCCTGGCCGTGGCGAAGAAGATGGGCCTCACCATCGCCATCGAGAAAGCCGACTTCAACGGCATTCTGGCAGGGATTGAGGCCCGCCGCTACGACGCCTCCTGGGCCGCGTTCTCCATCACGGAGGAACGCAAGGACAAGGTCAACATGGTCAGCTACATGCGGGGCGGAACCTCCGTCATGGTCCGCAAGGGCAACCCGCTGGGCATCCAGTCCGAGATGGACCTCTGTGGCAAGACCGTCGCCGCCCAAACCGGCACCACCCAGGCCCTGAACGTGCTCCCGGCCTTCGAAAAGAAGTGCGCGGATGCGGGCAAGGAAAAGCCCGTTTCCCTGCTGCTGCCCCAGCAGGACAACGTCAACCAGTCAGTGGCGGCAGGCCGCGCCCAGGCCCTGGTGGCGGACAACGCGCTGACCGGGTACTACGCCCAGCTGCAGCCGGACGCCTTCACCTCCGTGGACTCCATCCTGGTGGAACCGTCCCTGTCAGGCGTGGTGAGCCCCAAGGATGACGGCGGCTTGTCCAAGGCCTTCCAGGCAGCAATCCAGTCCCTCATGGACGACGGGACCTACACCAAGATCATGGAGGCCTGGAACCTCAAGTCCGGCGTCATCACCACGTCCGAGGTCAACCCGACGGCAGGGTCATGACCGTGTCCGAACAATCCGTCGTCGCCGAAAAGCGGCATGACTTTGCGGACTTGGCGTCACGGCCGGTGCTCAGGCGGAAGCGGCCCGGGCAGCTGATCGCCATGGTGGTGGTGGGGCTGTTCGCACTCATGGGCGGCTACGTGATCGTCACCAACCCCGGCTTCGGCTGGCCCACCGTGGCCAAGTACCTGTTCGATATCCGCATCCTCAACGGACTGTTGACCACCATCGAGCTCACGGTCATCGCCATGGTCCTCGGCTTCGTGATCGGCCTGGTGATTGCGGTCATGAGGATGTCGGACAACTCCCTCCTGCGCGGCGTGGCCGGGGCCTACATCTGGTTCTTCCGCGGCACTCCGCTGCTGGTCCAGATGCTCTTCTGGGGCTTTGCCGCCGTACTGTTTCCCACCATCGGCATCGGCATCCCCGGCGGCCCCATGCTGGTGGAGTGGAACACCAACGATCTGCTGCCGCTGTTCGTGGCCGGCATCCTGGGGCTGGGCCTGAACGAGGGGGCCTACATGGCTGAAATCGTGCGCGCGGGCCTCATGGGTGTTCCCGCCGGGCAGTCCGAGGCCTCGCACGCCATGGGCTTCAGCCGGATGGAAACCCTGCGCCACGTGGTCATCCCGCAGGCCATGAAGATCATCCTCCCGCCCGTGGGCAACGAGACCATCTCCATGCTCAAGACCACTTCGCTGGTGATCGTGATCGGCGTCGGGGACCTGCTGTACAACACCCAGCAGATCTACGCCCGCAACCTCCAGCAGATCCCGCTGCTGATCGTCGCAAGCCTCTGGTACATCCTGCTCACCACCATCCTCTCGCTCATCCAGGCCCGTATTGAGAAGCGGTACTCCCGCGGCAACGTCCTCCAGGCACGAAAGGCGTAACGGCAATGTCTGAAGTACAGTTCCTCAATGTCCACAAGGACTTCTCCGGCATGGAGGTCCTCAAAGGCATCAACTTCACCGTTGAAGCCGGGCAGGTGGCCTGCCTGATCGGGCCCTCCGGTTCCGGCAAGTCCACCCTCCTGCGCTGCGTCAACCACCTCGAAACCACCAGTTCCGGGACCATCCTGGTGGGCGGGCGCATGATCGGCTACGAGGTCCACGGCGACCGGCTGATCGAGGCACACCAGAAGGACATCAACAAGCGCCGCTCCCGGATCGGCATGGTGTTCCAGTCCTTCAACCTCTTCGGCCACATGACGGCCCTGGAGAACGTGATGATGGGGCCCGTCAAACTCCTCAAGGTCCCCAAGGCCCAGGCCGAGGCGGAAGCCCGCGAACTCCTGGCCAAGGTGGGCCTGGCGGACCGCACCGGCCACTACCCCGCCCAGCTCTCCGGCGGCCAGCAGCAGCGCGTGGCCATTGCCAGGGCGCTTTCCATGAAGCCCGATCTCATGCTCTTCGACGAGCCCACCTCCGCCCTGGACCCCGAACTTGTGGGCGAAGTCCTGGACGTAATGAAGGCCCTGGCCCGTGATGGCATGACGATGATCGTGGTGACCCACGAGATGGGCTTCGCCCGCGAAGTGGCGGACGTGGTGGCGTTCATGGACGGCGGCGTCATCGTCGAAGCCGGCGATCCCACCGAGATCATCACCCGTCCCCAGCACGAGCGCACCAAGGCGTTCCTCTCCAAAGTGCTCTAGGGCCCCTTCCCTGTCCGGTTCCCCTGCGTCTGCACCACAGGCGTCTGCACCACGGGCCGGACCCCAACCAACCTGCAAAAGGATCCAACCGTGACCAGCGCCATCCCCACCAACAACGTCGGCCTCGCCGTCATGACCACCCTGCGGAACTACGGGATCGACGCGATCTTCGGCATCCCCGGTACCCACAACCTGGAGTTCTACCGGCACCTGTTGCCGCTCGGCATCCGCCCGGTCACCACCCGCCACGAGCAGGGTGCCGGGTACGGTTCCGACGGCTGGAGCCAGCTCAAGGGGCTTCCCGGCGTCGTGATCACCACCTCCGGTCCCGGACTGCTGAACGCGATGTCCGCCGCCGCCACCTCCTACTGCGAATCCCGGCCCATGATCATCCTGTCCCCGGGCGCCCCGCGCGGCAGCGAATTTTCGGACATCGGGCTCCTGCATGAAACCAAGGACCCCACCGGTGCCGTCCGGGCCCTGATCGGGCGCAGCACCCGCGTTTCCAGCGGCAGCGAGGCCGTGGAACTGATCCACGAGGCCTTTGCGTCCTTCGCCCACGGGCGGCCGCGCCCGGTCCACATCGAGATCCCGCTGGACGTGCTGGAGTCCGCCTCCGACGTGGACCCCGCCGTGCTGGAGGCCCGCCGCCTGGGTGCCCCGCAGAAAGCTGCCGACGACGCCGTCGCGGCCGCGGCGAACATGCTCCGGAACGCGTCTAACCCGGTGATTCTGGCCGGGGGCGGATCGTTGGGAACCGGCGCCGCCCTGCTGGAACTGGCAGAGCTCCTGCAGGCCCCGGTGGTCACCACCATCAACGGCAAGGCCGCCATCCCGGAGGCACACCCGCTGTCCCTCGGCTCGGAGATCCGGCTCGCCGCGGCCCAGGACATGTGCAACTCCTCCGATGCGCTGCTGGTCATCGGCAGCAAGTTGGGCGAGTCCGAAATGTGGGGCGGAAAGATCCTCCCGCAGGGTGGCTGCATCCGGATCGACATCGACCCCGTCCAGCTGCACTGCAACCTCAGCCCGGACCTGGAACTCCTGGGCAACGCGGCCGCCGTCGTGCCCCAGCTGCTCGCGGCCCTCGCCGGGCACGTGCCGGCAGCGGCGCCGGACCTGGCCCCGCTGCGCGCCGGGCTGCAGACCGAAGCCCGCTCCATGGCGCCCGTGCTGGCCCGGATCAACGAGATCCTCGCCGCTGCACTGCCGGCGGACACCGTCATCGCCGGCGATTCCTCGCAGATCACCTACTTCGGCACCACGTCCTTCTTCCCCATGCAGCAGCCGCACCAGCTCCTCTACACCCCGGCCTACGCCACACTGGGCTACGGGCTGCCGGCCGCGATCGGCGCCAAGGTGGCCGATCCGGACCGTCCCGTGGTGGGCCTGATCGGCGACGGTGCGCTCATGTTCGCCGTGCAGGAATTCATCACCGCCGTGGAACAGGGCGTGGACCTGCCCATCATCTGCATCAACAACGGCGGATACGGCGAAATCCGGCAGAACATGGAGGACCGCGACCTGGCTCCGGTCGGGGTGAACCTGACGCAGCCGGACTGGGTCCGCCTGGCCGAGGGCTTCGGCCTCACGGCGTTCAACGTCGAGTCCCTCGACCTCCTGGCCGATACCGTCACCAAGGCACTTGCGGTGAAGGGCCCCAGCCTCATCCACGTGAGCATCCAGTGAGCACCATGGCCAGGGCCGGCACCGCGTTCCGGGTGCTCAACCCCGCCACGGGAGAGGTGCTTGCCCAGTACGCGGAGGCCACGGCGGCGGAGGTTGAAGACGCCGTCGATTCGGCACGCCGCGCCTTTGCCGGCTGGGGACCGGCGACGGCGGAACGGCGGGCCGCGGTGCTGCGGACCGCCGCCGGGCTGTTGCTCGAAAGGAAGGACAAGCTCGCCCGGCTTGCCACCGAGGAAATGGGCAAACTGCTGGCCGAAGCCGCGTCCGAAGTGGAGCTGTGCGCCGAGATCTTCGCGTACTACGCCGAGCACGGGCCGGGCTTCCTGGCGGACCAGACGTTGGACTACGCCGGCGCGGTGCTGCAGCGACGCCCGCTGGGGCCGATCCTTGGCATCATGCCGTGGAACTACCCGTACTATCAGATCGCCCGTTTCGCGGCGCCGAACCTCATGCTGGGCAACACGCTGCTGATCAAGCCGGCGCCGGCGTGCCCGCGTTCGGCGCAGGCCCTCGAAGAGCTGCTGCTCGACGCCGGACTGCCGGCAGGTGCGTACCGCACCGTGCTGGCCGGCGTGGAACAGACGGCCGTGTTGGTGTCCGATCCCCGCATCCAGGGGGTCTCGCTCACCGGAAGCGAACGGGCCGGCGTAGCAGTGGGGGCCCTGGCCGGGGCCGGACTCAAGAAGCACGTCCTGGAGCTGGGCGGATCAGACGCCTTCATTGTCCTGGACAGCGAGGACCTGGACTCCGTGGTTGGCCTTGCCGCGGCGGCGCGGATGGAGAACGCCGGCCAGGCCTGCACCTCGCCCAAGCGTTTCATTGTGGGGGCGCCGCTGTACGAGGACTTCGTCGCCGGGCTGGCGGCCAGGCTGACCGCGTACGTGCCCGGTGACCCCCTGGACCCGGCCACCCGGCTTGCCCCGATGTCCTCCGCCGCTGCGGCCCGGACACTGCTCGCGCAGGTGGAGGGCGCCGTCGGCGACGGTGCCACGCTGCACTGCGGCGGGTTCAGCACGGCGGCGGGGGAAGCCCACGTGGCACCGGCGCTGCTGACCGGTGTGCGGCCGGGCACGCGCGCCTACCGCGAGGAGCTCTTCGGCCCGGTGGCCGTGGTCTACCGGGCCGAGGATGAGGACGACGCCGTCCGGCTGGCCAACGATTCGCCGTACGGACTGGGCGCAACGGTCTTTACCGCCGACGCCGGCCGGGCAGGCCGCATCGCCGAGCGGCTGGAAGTCGGCATGGTCAGCGTGAACCGGCTCGCGCCGTCGTCGGCCGCGCTGCCCTTTGGCGGGGTCAAGAACAGCGGCGTGGGACGCGAACTGGGGCCGCTTGGCATGGACGAATTCGTGAACCGGAAACTGCTGGTCCGCTGAACTGCCTCCTTCCCCCGACGCTCTCTCACTTTTGGCGCTCTTTTTGATCGACGCTCTCTCACTTTCTTTGAGGAAGTGAGAGAGCGTCCGGTGGAAAGCCGTGAAAGGTGATAGAGGGTCGCCGGGGTGGGAGCGGTGTTCTCAAGAACGTTGGATACTTTTGGAAGGAATGCCATGAGCGAAACGCTCAAGAACGCAGATTTGAAGACCACCGCGTGGGGCTGGGTTGAGGAGCAGAAGGAACAGCTCTCCGCCTGGCACACGAACATCTGGGAGCTCGCCGAACCGGCCTGGCGCGAGTACGAGTCCTGCGCCTGGTACGTGAAAACCCTGCGCGAACACGGCTTCACTGTGGAGGAAGGCAGCGGCGGCATGCCCACTGCCTTCGCCGCCGAGTGGACCAGCCCCGCCGGCCCCGGCGCCCGGATCCTGGGCTACGCCGAATACGACGCCATCCCCGGCAACTGCCAGGCCGCCTCCACCAAGCGCGAGCCCCGCACCGGGATGTCCCGGTTCGCGCCGGGCCACACGGACCCGCATTCCGCCTTGGGCATCTCCACGCTCGCCGGGTTCCTCGCGGCGAAGGACGCCATGGAACGGCACGGCATCCCGGGCACCCTGGCGTACACGGGCGAGCCGGCCGAGAAGGTCCAGGGTTCCAAGGTGGTCCACGGCCTGCGCGGCTACTACGACAACCTCGACGCCATCATTTCGTACCACCCGTTCTACATGATGCCGCTGTGCAACACCGCGCGCTGGGACACCCACTGCGGCTCGTACTACAGCAAGATCTACACCTTCACCTGCGACAACCCGGAAGGCTGGAACAACACCTACGGGGACAGCCCCATCCCGTCCTCGCACTCCGCCGCGCGGGCTCCCGGCGCCGACGCGGCCCTGTTCACGATGTTCTCGCTGACCAAGACCACCCAGGATTCCATGCTTCCGCAGGCCGGCGGCTGGTCGCTGTCCGAGGCGATCCTCACCGCCGGCCAGGCGACGGCGGACAACCAGCCGGCCGGGCTGGCCCAGATCCAGTACTCCTGGCGCTGCCCGAGCCTGGCCGAGGCGGATTCCGTGCTCGCC
Organism: Arthrobacter sp. UYEF20; assembly: GCF_040546335.1. Taxonomy (NCBI): domain Bacteria; kingdom Bacillati; phylum Actinomycetota; class Actinomycetes; order Micrococcales; family Micrococcaceae; genus Arthrobacter; species Arthrobacter sp. UYEF20. The sequence goes on from NZ_JBEPNP010000006.1 coordinate 124,726, forward strand.
GTGCTGGACCGCAACGCCGAACTGGCCGCGGCTGCCTCGCACTGCACCGTCAGTTCGCGCTGGGTGGCGCGCAACCGGCCGGGCATCGCCAACCACACGGTGGCGCAGCTGGCGTGGGAGAACATCGCCGCCGTCGGGGCACCGGTCCTGGACGAGCGGGCCCGGGAGATCGGCCGCGAAATCCAGGCCTCGTGCGGGGTGGAGCCCATGGAGAACCCGTTCCACCCGGCGACGGCGGAACTGATCAGCCCGCAGGACGCCGAGACGGAGCTGCGCCGGCACATTCCGGCAACGCAGCAGAACTGGACCAGCGACGACTACGTGGAGATGACCTGGTACGCGCCCACCATCCGCTTCTACACCGCCCGGCCAACCCTGGCCCCGGACGGCAAGGGCACCGCCTACCCGGGCTGGGCCATGACGGCGATGGGCGGCATCCCGGAAACCATCGACCCCACCATCACCGCCACCGGCAAGATGATCGCCGGCATGGTGCTGGACCTGGTGACCCAGCCGGATCTCCTGGCGGCGGCAAAGGCCGAGTTCGATGCCGAGAAGGTCCGGCGCGGATCCGTGGCCCCGCTCCTGCCCGCCGAATTCACTGCGCCCACGGACTTCCGCTGGCCCGCTTACATCGGTGCGGGCGAGGCCCGTGACTGGTGGATCCCCGTGTCCGAGGAAGTCTGGAACACGGCACCGTAAAGCACCCGCCAAACGCAGGCGGACGACGGCGGGGAAGTCCCGCCGTCGTCCGTTTCACTGCTGCGGCAGGTCATCCTACGGATGGCCTCGCGCTGGAGTCCGCTCAGCGCCGTTGGGTTTACTAGGCCGAAACTGCCTCGAGGTTGGCTTCGCCGTGGTTCAGGCTGAGCGTGAAAGTGTTCGGCCCGCTGGCGTGGACCGCGATGTTGCTCTTCGCGGTGTTGTGCCGGACCGAGAGGTCGTGGACCAGGGCGTCCAGCTCGTGGTGCATCGTGGAGCGGTCCCAAAGCTTGTGGGTTACGGAGTTGGCAGTTTCAAACGTCATTGTTCAGTGCTTCCATTCATGAATCCGGGTGTCCGGCTGCCGCACCGATGCGGAGCCTTGGGGCCAAACCAGGAACGACTGAGACCTCTGGGCAGCTCTGCGAGCTCACCGGTTTGGCCTCATTGCGTCCACCAGGATGGGTAAAACTTTGCCGCTGATCCACTGCCTGCGCATATTGCCGGAGTGGTCAGGGTTGCTGTGGCGGGAATTTGGGTTCCCTGCCGTGCCTTTCCATAGTGCATGGCGCGGCGCAAACGACTCAAGCTAGATGGCGATTTTTGCGGGTGAGTCTCATCACAGCTGGGTGGCTATCGTGGTGGAGCCGGGCCGTGCCGGTTGCGTGCTCCGCACCCAGGTCCTGAAGGCGGCCCGAGTATTCGAGTTCGCCCTCTGCCACCGGCAGCATCTTGCCGGTTGGGTTTCTAATCACACAGCAGGAGTCCCTTGGACCGAAAAGCGGCAACATATTGCCGAAAGACCCTCTGATGACCGAGAATAGGCGGAAGAGTAAGGAAACGGCAATATGTTGCCGATGGGAGGACATTGATGGGGGACGTAGAGTCCATCGCTGCCACCGTCCGGTCCGCCCGAAAAGAGGCCGGGCTGAAGCAAAGCGACCTGGCGGATCTGGCCGGAGTGTCGGAACGCACCGTCCGGGCCATCGAGACCGGAACCGGCAACCCGACGCTGGCCGCCGTCGTCGCCGTCGCCAACGTGCTCGGACTGCGGGTGATGACCGATGGCAGCTGATCTGCAGCGCCTGCGGTTCCTGCCCGCCGCCGACGTCTACCGGCAGGGAAAGCTGGCCGGCCACCTGAGCCGCACCGCTACCGGGGGCACCTCCTTCGCCTACGATCCGGACTACCTGGAAGCAGGACTCCCCGGCGTGGCCACGACCCTGCCGGCGCGCGATGTGGTCATCGAGACGCCGGGCGGCGGACTGCCCGCGTTCTTCGCAGGACTCCTTCCCGAAGGTCACCGCCTGAGGGTCCTGAAGGATGCGGCCAAGACAAGCCTCAGCGACGAACTGACGCTGCTCCTGGCCGTCGGCGCCGACGCTCCCGGTGACGTGCAGATCGTCCCGGCCGGTGAAACACCTGCCGAACCGGACCCGCTGGCCGATACTACTGACCCGTCCCACCTGGACTTTGGTGCTCTGGCGGTTGCGGTAGACCTCCATGCCCTGCCCGGCGTCCAGCCAAAGGCCAGCGCCTCCATGCTCTCGGCACCGCTGGCAGCACGCGACGGCCGGTACATCCTCAAGCTGGATCCGCCGAACCACCCGCACCTGGTCCACAACGAGGCCAGGCACCTGGCAGCGGCAAAAGCGCTGAAAATCCCCGTCTCGACCGCTTCCGTCGTCGAGGACCGGAACGGCCTTCCGGGCCTCCTGGTCACCCGTTTCGACCGGACGAGCGACGGCGGCGAGTGGCGGCACCTGGCGATGGAAGACGGCGCCCAGGTCCTGGGTCTGCCGCCGTCGTCCAAGTACAACGTGACCTCTGAGGAGGTTGTTGCCGCCCTCGCCGGCGCCTGCAAGGCACCCGTCGTCGCCGTCAGGAACCTGTACCTCCAGTTCGTGTTCGCCTGGCTGACCGGCAACGGCGACCTGCACGCCAAGAACGTCGCCATCCTGGGAGGCCGGCACGGAGGCTTCGTCGTGGCGCCGGTCTACGACATCCCCTGCACCCTCCTGTACGGGGACGACACCATGGCGCTGCCGGTGGCCGGCCGGGCAAAGAATTTGAGGGCCGGGCACTGGCAGGAGTTCGCGGACTCTATCGGTCTTCCCCAGCGGGCAGCCGCATCGGCGAATGCGCTCGCCCTGCGTGCAGCAGCCGGGATCGACCTGGAGGCTCTGCCGTTCACCGGCTCACCGCTCAATCACACGGTCCGGGAGCTGCGGCAGCGGCGTCAGGAGCTGTCCGGCTAGGTACTTCTGCCCAACGGACGCGTCTTTTAGCCGGCAGAATCCCCCGGCGGGTGCTGGCCGACCTCGGTCATGGCGTTGAACCGGTCCGGGTCTTCCAGGTAATTCAAGGAGTAGACCTCGCCGGATTCCTTATCGACGAGCGTGGAGCCTCGGCCGACGAGCTGGCAAGTGTAGTCACCGTCGATGATGAGCCGGCGGCCACCGTCCACGAGGCACCAGGCGCGGTCGTCCTGGAAGCCGTAGTCGGCAACGACGTAATCGCCGCACTCGTCCGCTACCCAGGTAGGACCGATCGTGTCGAGGGCGATCTGCCGGGCCCGTTCGAAAGTAATCATGCTCCGGATCCTACGGCCTCCGGGTGCGCGACCGTATCCAGGGACTACCCGTCCACCTAGAGGCGCCCCTGCTGCAGCTTCCTCGCGTTTACTCCAAAAGACGCATCGCGGTAGGGGGCGATTTCCTTACAACAACTCCTGAACGTGCAGGCTGAGCCACAAAACCACTGTGTCTTCGGGCTGGTCCACATCAATTCCAAAAAGTTCCCGAAGACGCCGCAAGCGATAGCGGAGCGTATTCTGGTGCACTGAAAGCGCCGCTGAGGTTTTGGCGGAATCGCGGGAGAAATCGAGGTAGGTGCGCAGGGTCTTCGCGTATTCGGTTCCTGATTCGGCGTCGTACTTCAGCATGCTGGCCGCGGCCGGGGACATGAGGCGGGGCGTGTTCCGGAACAGTGCGCCGAGTTCCAGCAGGGTCAGGCGGCTGCGCACTTCCTGGGCGTTGGCATAGTCACCGGCGCTCCGCCCGGAGGCGAGCATCAGCAGGACAAGGTCCGCGTCGTGCCGGGACCGGCTGATGTCTGCGGCGGTGGTGACGGTGGAGCCCGTTGACGCCCGCAGCTTGACCCGCAGCGAAGCCGCTGAGCGCTCGATCAGGCGGCGGGCCAGGGTCTCAATGGACCCGGGGCCTGAGGCGGGGGCCTCGGCGAACAACGCATAAATGGTGGTGCCGATGAGTACGCACTGCGCACCCTGCCGGTGCGCTTCGCATTGGGTCGTGACAAGGTCGACGAGCCGGATCAGGGACAACTCGTCGGACTGCCCGAGCTCCAGTTGGAAAGCCACGACGACGAAGGGAGCCGAGTGCTTCAGCCCGAGCTGTTCCGCGACGAGCTGGACGTCGTCTCCGCCTTCGAGAAGCCGGCGGAGGAGCTCGGCCCGTTGTTGCCGCGCAAGGTCAATGGTGCTTCGTGCCCTCAGGATGTGGAGGACTGCGATATCCGCGGCGCGCTCCAGCGCCTGCTCCGCGTCGGAATCCAAATCCCCGCTGGCGTCGACTACCCAGATGGACCCCAGCGGTTGGTTACCGGCGCGAACAGCGATGGCCAGACGGTCCATCGCCGGACGGACCCCTTCGATGCGCACGGCGCCGCGGGACCGGAACACGGCGGCATACTGACCGGCATTCTCCGGTAGGTAGGGAACCTGGCGCCCCAGGATTCCGTTCCGCCGGTCGTCGTCGATCGGTTGGTGGGGCAGGGTGGAGTATGCGAGAACTTGTTCCTGGAGGTTCTCGATGGCGGTGGCACCGCCCACCAGGGCGGCTATGGCGTTGGCCAGCGCAAACAGGTCACCCACTCCGAGCGGCGAGTGCGATCTGCTGGCTTCCGCGGAGGCACTGAGGGCCGAGTCCAGGAGCGCGTCGAGTTGCCGCCACCCCACGGCGTCGTCCACGACCAACAGTGCTATGCCGGCCTGGTCAGCGGTGTTCGCGAGTTCTTCGATGTCCTGCGAGAGCTGCTTGAGGACGATCGCGCCGAAGCCTGCCTGCGCTGCGTCCCGGACCACGACGGCTGTTTCCGGTTCTGCGGGGTGGAGGCCTATCCCCAGCAAGATCCCTCCGCGGAACCCTTCCAAAGGGGCGAGGGGGTCATAGAGTGTTGGGCTCGTCAGGGAGAGCCTGGGTGAATTTCCGTGTGAGCGGAGAACCAGTCCGGAGCTCGCCAGTACTTGCAGGAGGTCAGGCAAATCGATGCTGTCCGGGGTTTTCGGGATGGTTGCCACAAGGTGTAAATCTACTGCTCCTAGTGCTGGCCCACAAGATTCGGTGCCGATGTTGGTGCCCGGCACCGAAGTCAGGCCGTAGGGGCCAAGCCCATAGTTGATGCATGTCACTTATTGTTGAAGCCAATCCAACAGCACGCCAGGCCGGGAAAGCGGCAGCCGCGGCAGCGGCCAGGGCCGGCGTCCGAGTCGTCGATGAACATGACCGCGACAAGCTGCGGGACGTTGAAGGGCTGCTCGTTGCGATCTGGGGAATGTCTCCCCACGGAGCGCCTATTCCTTTCGACTTGCTGCGGAGCATCTCCCACGCGGGCTGCAATGTTTCCGCTGCGTACAACGCGGACGGGGTGCTGTGTGGGGCCGCCGTTGGCATCGTCTCCCCCGTTGGAGCGGCTACCTATTCCCTGATCGCCGGTGTCCTGCCCGGCGCGGCGGACAAAGGCGTCGGTTTCGCCCTCAAACAGCATCAGCGGGCGTGGTCGCTGGCCCGCGGAATCGAAACGATGACGTGGACCTTTGACCCGCTGGTCAGCCGGAACGCTCGTTTCAACCTCACGAAACTAGGAGCCCATGCCTTCGAGTACGCCCGGGATTTTTACGGCGAAATGCACGACGACATCAACGCCAATGATGAAAGCGACCGGCTCGTCGCCATTTGGCCCTTGTCCTCCGAGCGGAGCATCAGTTGCAGCGAAGCCTCCGTCGAAGAACTGGAACTGCCCGAAACGGCCCTGAACAACATTCTGGAGTACGGCCCGGACTCCAGGCCGGTACTCCTCGAAACCCCGGACACCCTCTGGTGCCGTGCACCGCAGGACATCGTGGCGCTGAGGGCCGCGAGCTCCGATGAAGCAGGAATGTGGCGGTTGCGGATCCGCGGGATCTTCGAATCGGCCTTCGCCTCCGGCTACAACGCGTCCGGAGTCACACGGACCGGCTGGTACCGGCTGACAAAAACCAACCAGGCATGACCCTTACCCAACACCAGGAGTACAGAATGCGCCCCAGCAATCGTGCAGTTACCGCGCGTATCGCGCGCCAGGTCCTTGGCGCTGCCAGCCTGACCGTCGCCGTCGGACTAACGGCCTGTTCGGCAGGAGCAGTGCCGGTCGCGGATTCGCAGACTTTCTCCGCCGCCGACGTCGACCCCGCCGCAGCAGCGGCCCTGCCCGAGCGCTACAAATCAGCCGGGGTCATCAAGGTGGCATCGGACATTCCGTATCCGCCCATGGAGATGTTCGATGAAAACCAAAAACTCACGGGCCTGGACTACGACCTCGCCCAGGCTTTGGGCGCGAAGCTCGGGGTGCGGCTGGAACTGCAGACCCAGGCGTTCGACAGCATCATTCCGTCGCTGCAGTCGGGCAAAAACGACATCATCATGTCAGGGATGAACGACACCGCTGAGCGTCAGGGGACCCTGGACTTCGTGGACTACTTCCATGCCGGGTTCTCCATCCTCGTGCCCGAGGGTAACCCGGACAGCATCACAACCGTGCTGGACCTTTGCGGCAGGAACGTTGCGGTGCAGAAGGCGACTGTGCAGGCGGAGATTCTTCGCAGCTATGACCAGCAGTGCAAGGACAAGGGATCAGAACCGGTGAGCGTCTCCGAGCTGCCGCTGGAAACGGATGTACAGACTGCCGTCCGTTCCGGAAAAGCCGCAGCCGACGTCGTCGATTCCGCCGCGGCAGCCTACGCCGCAAAGACTGCCGGGGACGGCAAGATCTTCGACATCGTCAAGGACCCCGCAAACCCGGCCGGCTACAACCCGGTCTACACCGGGATCGGTGTCCTGAAAAAGGATGCGGAGCTCAGCAAGGCCGTGCTGGCAGCCCTTCAGTCGGTCATCGCCGACGGCAGCTATGGCAAGATCCTCGAGAAGTACGACCTCTCCGATTACATGGTCAAGGAAACCGGCCTCAACTTGGGTACGGCCAAACCATGAAACAGGCAAACACGCTCCCCTCCCGGGAGGAAGCGGCAGGGACCGGAACCGAAACCGCAATCGTCAGCACTGCCGACGACGACGTTGTAGCCGTTCCGTTGCGGCACCCGTGGCGCTGGGTGGTCGCGGCGGCGTTGGCTCTCGGGTTGGTGGCCCTTTTTTCATCGCTGTGGTCCAACCCGAACATCGACCACTCGACCATCAACAACTACCTTTTCCACCCCCGGATCCTCGGCGGAATAGGCCTTACCCTGGTGCTGACGGTCGTGTCCATGCTGGTCTCCACGCTGCTTGGCGTGCTGCTCGCGGTGATGCGGCTTTCCAAAAATCCGGTGATGAACGCCTTCGCCTGGCTCTACGTGTGGGTATTCCGCGGCACCCCCTTGCTGATCCAGATCGTCTTCTGGGGCTACCTGGGGCTGCTCTATGCACAGATTTCCCTCGGCATCCCGTTCACAGACTTCACGGTGTTCTCAGTAGACACCAACACCCTGGTTCCGGCGTTCACGGCAGGGCTGCTGGCCATGACGCTGAACCAGGCCGCGTATTCAGCGGAAATAATCCGGGGCGGGCTGCTTTCAGTGGATACCGGCCAGCACGAAGCCGCGTACTCCCTCGGGATGTCACCGGCCTTCGCCCTTTTCCGGGTGGTGCTGCCGCAAGCGATGCGCGTGATCATTCCGCCGATGGGCAACGAGACCATCTCGATGCTGAAAAACACCTCGCTGTTGTCTGTCATCGCGGTACTCGAGCTTTACACCGTGGCCACCCAAATCTCTTCGCAGAACCTCCGCCAAGTGGAACTGCTCGTAGTGGTCAGCTGCTGGTACCTCTTCCTGACCACGGTGCTCTCCGTTCCGCAGTACTACCTGGAACGGCACTACGGCCGCGGAAACGCACGCCAGCAGGCCCCCACACCCCTGGGCAGGATGCTGTCGGCGCTCCGCAAAGGCAAGCCCCACGCAGAATCGAAAGGACTCCAGCCATGACCGAGGCCCTCGCCACCCATGAGCACGCGATCGGCTCCTCAGCCCCGCCGCTCCTCGTTGCCAGCAACGTCCGCAAGCACTACGGCAGCGTGGAGGTATTGAAGGGCATCTCGCTGACTGTCAACGCCGGGGAGGTCATGTGCCTATTAGGCCCATCCGGTTCCGGCAAGTCCACCTTCCTGCGCTGCATCAATCATTTGGAGCGGATCGACGGCGGACGGATTTCCGTCGGCGGGGACCTGATCGGCTATACCCAGCGTCAGGACCGGATTTTTGAAATGAATCCCCGTCAAGTGGCCAGGCAGCGGCGAGGCATCGGCATGGTGTTTCAGCGCTTCAACCTCTTCCCACATATGACTGCCTTGGAGAACATCTCGGCCGCGCCGGTGGGAGTGAAAAAAGTGCCCAAGCAGCAAGCGCTCAAGCGAGGAATGGAACTGCTGGAGCGGGTGGGCCTGGCGCACCTGGCGAAGGCCTATCCGGCGCAGCTTTCCGGCGGTCAGCAGCAGCGGGTAGCGATTGCCAGGGCGCTGGCCATGGATCCCCAACTTTTGCTGTTCGATGAGCCGACGAGCGCCCTGGACCCGGAACTGGTAGGCGACGTCCTCGACGTTATGCGCACGCTGGCCGCCGATGGCATGACCATGATTGTTGTCACTCATGAGATTGGCTTCGCCCGTAGCGCCGCAGACAACGTCGTCTTTATGGACGGCGGCGTGGTGGTGGAATCAGGAGCACCGGCAGCCGTGCTGGACAACCCGCAAAACCCCCGGACCACCGCCTTCCTCAACAGCGTCATGTAGGCGGCCGCCTATGCACCACCAAACCAAGTGTCATGTTTGGCGGCTGCGGTTGGGCCCCTCCATGCCTTGTACCTCGTTCCTACCCTCCCCACGAACAGTGAGCCCTCAATGAAAATCTCCCGCGCTACCGTCACCCTCATCGACGTTCCATTGCTGGAACCCTTTGTCGTCGCCTACGCCTCCTACGCCTCAATGCCGAGCGTTATCCTCACCCTCGAGACCGACGACGGGGAAACAGGGTACGGCGAGAGCGTTCCGGACGGACACATCACCGGAGAGACCCCCACCGGGACCGTCGAAGCCCTCAAAACCGAGTTGCTTCCCGCCGTGATGGGCTTGGATCCCCGGGACATCACTGCCGTCCATCAGCGGCTCAACCAGGTCCTCAAGGGCTGCGGCGCGGCGAAAGCAGCCGTCGACATTGCCTGCTGGGACCTGGCTGGAAAAGCGGCCGGGCGCCCGATCTATGCGCTGCTCGGCGGCCGGCGGCCTGAACAACCAACCATCGCCAAGGTGATGAGCATCCTGGAACCGGAAGTCCTGGCGGCACAGGCACTCCAGGCGCGCAGGGAAGGCTACCGCCACCTCAAAATGAAGCTCGGCAGCGATGACGGGCAGGACATCGAGCGCGTGCGGGCGGTCCGGGCCGCGATCGGCAACGACCTGGCCATTCGGGTGGACGCCAACCAGGGCTGGGGCGATGCCGCCACCGCACGCACCATGATCCGCGCCCTTGGACCATTCGGGATTGACTGGGTGGAGCAGCCAATCCTCGCGGACGATATCGACGGCTTCCGGCTGCTCCGCCAGGACACGAGCGCCCGCCTCATGGCCGACGAGTCCGTGGTTGACGCCAGCGACATCGCGCGGTTCGTCCGCGACCGCTCGGTGGACATGGTCAACCTCAAACTGATGAAGAGTGGCGGCATCACGCCTTGCCATCGCCTGGCGACTCAGGCTGAACTCGGCGGACTCAAAGTGCAGATCGGTTCCATGCTGGAAACCAGCATTGCCTCCGCCGCCGGATTCCACTTGGCCCTCAGCCACCCGAACATTGTTTCCACCGAACTCTCCGGTCCCGTGAAGTTCGCTAAGGAGCCTGGCGACCTCCAGTACATTCTTCCCAACGTCCAGATCACTGAGCGGCCTGGGCTCGGAGTCGACGTGGACACGGACATTCTTGCCGAGCTCACGGTGAGCGAATGCGAAGTCAACGCGTGAGTGGCGGCGCCACGAGGCGCCGCCGGTTGGCGGAGATTTGGACTCACCTGCACAACCATCCTGAACCGAGCATGCAGGAATTCGCCACAGCGGAGTACCTCGCGGGGGTTCTGGAGCAAGCGGGCCTTAAGGTTCGCAGGTTCGACTTCCTCCCGGGTTTCACGGCCGACGTCGGGACGGGCGCTCCGGTGATTGGACTGCGGGCAGAAATGGACGCCCTGGTACAAAACATTGCGGGGGAGCCGACGGCGGTCCACTCCTGCGGCCACGACGCCAACATGGCAATAATCGCCACCGTCATGCTTGAGCTGGCAGAACTCGGGGACGTCCTGGAAGGCTCCGTGCGGGCGATCTTCCAGCCGGCCGAAGAGCTGGGCAACGGTGCCGAACTCGTGGCGGCCCTTGGCGTGAGTGATGAGCTTGAGTATCTCTTCGGAGTGCACCTACGCCCGGAAAATGAACTCCCGGCTCCTTATTTCGCGCCGTCCATTTCGCACGGAGCATGCATGTTTGCCTCCGGAACCATCACGGGGACTGACCATCACGGGGCGCGTCCACACCTCGGGGCGAACGCCGTTGAGGTTGCGCTCGAAATCTCCGAGGGTTTGGGCCGCCTCAGGGTTGACCCGCAAGTTCCCAGCTCGGCCAAGATGACCATGCTCCACGCCGGTGGGGAGAACCTCAACGTCATACCGGGCAGCGGACGCTTTGGAGTGGACCTCCGCGCCCAAACCAACGAAGTCATGTCCTCCCTCCGCGCAGGACTCGACTCGGTCTGCGCACGGGTGGCGGCCTCAACAGGGGCAGTGATCGACCTCGACTTCCGGGACGCCGTACCAGCGGCCATGATCGGACCCCGGGCCGAAGCCGCCCTTGCATCGGCAGTGGCGACGGAGCTGGGCGACGGCCACTTGCGGCCGCGGATTGTTACGTCCGGATCGGACGACTTCCATTTCTACACACTGCGAAACCCCGAAGTTCAGGCAGCCATGCTCGCCGTCGGAGCGAACGTCCAGCCAGGACTTCACGACCCGTCCATGACATTCGAAGCCGACGCCATGGAACGGGCGGTCAGGGTGCTCCTTGAAGCCTGCCGGCAGACGCTGGGGCGGCGTCAATCCTTGCGGCGTTCGACTGGTCCATATCGACAGACGTTCACTCGTGCCGGAGACAACGAGCAACTGCATCCTGCGTCTCATACGGTCCGAAAGGCAGTCTGCCGCGACGCTGAAGATCATCCCGGTGCCGACTCCACAACGCTGCCAATTGCGTTGAATGACAGCTGTTGCGTAGAGCCGTAGAAACTAACGGACCTTGGCGTGCACCGGCCGCGGGGATGCTGGTCGCAAGCTCAGTGGCAGGTGCGCATCCGAGCACGTGCGCAACGCACAACGGCGGACAAGTCGAGCCCGTAGGTCGGCCCTTCGCCGGAACCGTACTCCTCGAGCCGGGCCGCACCGCGCTCGAAGACCCGGAGCGCGCCAACGCTGTTACCCCGGGCGGCGTGGGTGAGCCCGACGCAGATCTGGGCGAGACCTTGCCACAGGTTGCGTTCTTCGGCCGGCCCGGCTTTCCAGCGGGCCTCGAGTACCTCGTGGGCAGCGAACGGCCGGCCGGCTTCCACCAGACTCCGGGCCGAGACCAGCGTCTGCACCGGCGGCAGCGGCTCCTCCGAGACCGGCTCGACGCCGGCGCTTCCGTACGGCAGCGGCCGCCCAAGAGCGTCACGTGGCCGGGCCTGCCGCGGGCGCCTTGATGCGTCCCGATCCCTGTCATCGGTCATTGCAGTTTCCGCCTTGAGCGTTGACGTTACCAACCTTCATACGCCTAATGCTACGACCGGCACCGCACCGAAAGCTGTCCCGTACGCTCGTCGGAGACGAGATTCTTGGAACAACATGTGTGTGACTGTTTACGCGGTTTGTGCATGGAGACCCGTACCGATGTGTCATAAACCTAGCCTTTAGTAAGACGACGCGACGACTAGACGTGGACGTCGATCTGACTCATGCGTGGCTCTCCGGTTCGGCTCGAAGTGGCGGTTGCGGTACCAGCACTTGTTGGATGGCCGGGGCCAGGACGGTGATCAGTTCCTCGGTTCCTGCCGCGAGGAGTGTGGGTACGCCGATGATCTGCCGGCCCGTGACGACGCCGACGAGCATGGATGAGGCGATGCCTGCCCGCAGCGCGGCATCCGTATCCGTGCGTTCGCGGGTTCCCTCGAGGAGTCGGGACTGGATGAAGCTGCGCAGCTGCTCGGCGGCGCTTTCGTTGACGATCGCACCGCGGAGCATCGCCATGAGGGGCTCCGACACGTCGTGCGCGCCCTCCCATGCGCTCAAGTAGGCGCGGACGACCCGCTCGCCCAGGTCGTCGTCGGGTCCTTCGAAGGCCGTATTGAACCGCTCAAGAGCCTCGGATGGAATGGCCATGACGGCCGCGAAGAGCTCGTCTTTGGAGCGGTAGAACTGCATCACCTGGGATGCATCAACAGAGGCGTCGGCGGCGACGAGTCGAATCGTGGTGGCGGCGAACCCGTCGTTCGCAAAACGTGCACGAGCGGCCTCGAGTATGGCCTGGCGCGTGTTCGACGTTCCAGGCCGCCGCCCTCGGCGCACCTTGTGTGCTGTGCTGTCCTTCATCGTCATGCCTCAAATCTAGTCCGACCCGGCAATTTTCTCAACAGCTGTTGATTTAATGGATTGATACGGCGTACGCTCGCATCGAATTAAGAGTTGTCCCAGGGCCACGAGCCAAAAGGAGTCCGTCATGAGCGAAGACCAGAAGATATTCGTCCCATCCCATCCGTTGCCGGCTGCCCGCACCGGTCTGTTGACCGGGTTCGATCCGGGCACCCGAACCCTGGAGCTGGGCTTCAAGGTAGCGCCTCAGTTCCGTCCTCTGCAGGTGGATGTTGTGTTTGAAAAGGATGCTGCCGTTGAGCTGCGGGACGGTGTGACGATCCACGTTGATGTGTTCCGTCCCGTCGGTGTTGAGAAGGTACCGGTCATCGTGGCTTGGAGCCCGTACGGCAAGGGCCAAGGGACCTCCGCCAGCGTGATGGGCGTCTTCGGCTTGGTGGGCCTGGACAACGGTGTGGTTTCAGGTCTGGAAAAGTTCGAGGCCCCGGACCCGGCCTACTGGTGCGCGCAAGGGTACGCTGTCTGCAACCCGGATGTCCGCGGCGTGGTCGACTCCGAGGGCGACAGCGTACTCTGGGACCGCCAGGAAGGGCGCGACTGCTACGACCTGATCGAGTGGCTTGCGGAACAGCCCTGGTGCACCGGAAAGGTCGGTATGAGCGGAACGTCCTATCTGGCCGTTTCACAGTGGTTCACAGCGGCCGAGCAGCCACCCCACTTAGCGGCGATCAACCCGTGGGAGGGCGTGAGCGATGTCTACCGTGACCTTGTGATGCGCGGCGGCATGCCCGACACCGGCTTCGCTCAGCAACTGCAGGACGGCAGCTTCTTCGGCAAGAACCAGAAAGAAGACATCCTTGCCGAGGCGGAGCGTTACCCGCTGATGAACGAGTTGTGGGAGAACAAGATCCCCGCCTTTGACCGCATCACCGTACCGGCGTACATCGTGGCCAGCTACTCGAACACACTTCACACGGCGGGAACGTTCCGGGCCTGGCGCCGGATCGCTTCAGAGGAGAAATGGCTGCGGATCCACAACCGGCAGGAATGGCCGGACTACTACGACGAGGCCAACGTAGAGGACCTGCGCCGATTCTTTGACCGCTACTTGAAGGATGAGGACAACGGCTGGGAAGCCACGCCGCGTGTGCGTTATTCAGTCCTCGACCTCGAAGGCGGCGACCGGGTCGGGGTACCTGCGGACGCATTCCCGCCAAGGGACATGGTGTCCACGAAGTTCTACCTCGACGCCCGCTCGCGCACCTTGACCACCGACGTGCCGGCCGAGGAGGCCAAGGCCGGCTACGCCGTGACCTCTAACCCGAACGCGGTGTCATTCCTGACCCGGTTCGATCAGGAGACGGTGACGGTCGGCTACCCGAAGGCACACCTCTGGGTCGAAGCGGACGGCGCCGACGACATGGACCTTTTCGTCCTGGTGCAGAAGCTCGACGCCTAGGGAACCCCGCTGCAGGCATTCACCGTTCCCAACCAGAGCGCCATGGCGCACGACCTCACCGACCACGGAGCAACAATCCTGCGGTACAAGGGATCCGATGGGCGGCTCCGCGTGTCAGCGCGCCACTTAGACGAGACACTGACAAGCGATGACGTACCAGCGCACAGCTTCGACCGAATCCAGAAACTTTCACCCGGCGAGATCGTCGAGATCGAAATTGATCTCTTCCCAATCGGTCTCGCGTTCCACCCCGGCGAACAACTGCGCTTCATCATCAGCTCCCGCAACCTACTCGGAACCCTTATGCCCGCGATCCGTGAGTACGTCGGCGCCAATACCGGCAAGCACGTCATCCACACCGGCGGTCAGCACGCCTCGTACATGCAGCTGCCCATCCAGGACCTCGAACCGCAGCTGAATGCTCCGAGGGCGGACGGTACGCGATGAATATCGACGCGCCCGTGGAATCCACGCCGGAGCACTGGGTGCGCCTGGTAGGTGAGGACACCGACCAGAGCATTGACGGCTTCGAACTGTTCTCCGCCCGCAGAGCACTGGGATTGCTAAAAGGAAAGCTCGGACGCGAACGTCTCCTGGAACTCCTGCGCGACGAGATCGCGGCCGGCGACGCCTTCCTTCGGACCAACGTCGAACGTTCCAGCGGTCAGGAGACGACCGGTACCACGAGGCTCCGCGCACACGGCATCACGGCAGCGCAGTTCACTGGTTGGCTCGCACGCGCCTTCGGCCGCGAGGACGTCATGCTGACCGGACATCCGGAGCACTACTCGATCCACGCGGAGCCAGGACTCACCGTGAACATCGTCGAGACGCTCGGGGAGTATGTCTGCTCGTTCTTCATGCGCGAGTGGGATGACAGCGTCGTGGTGAAGCGGCCGTCCGACACCAGCGCGAAGCCGGCCGGCCGCCGATCCCAGATGCTCCTCGAGGACGGCACCGTCGTCGGCTCGATCGCGAACGCGTTCGATGAGGAACCCGACGGGTTCACTGCGACGCTTTCGGTGACCTTGCCGGCCACCTGCGGGCCGGATGTAATCCAGCAGCACCTGGAGCATTTCGCGGTGGAGTTCCGGACGTGGATCCTCAGGGCGGCGGCCGCGCCAGCCGGTCCCGAGTCAGCGGTGTCGTGAGCCTCAGGCGCCGGGTGTGCGTTCAGCGCCCGGCGTCAAGGGCGTCGCGGTCGAGGTGCACCAGCCCCGCGTCGGTATTCTCGTCCAGGTGATCGATCCTGCTCGTCCCGGCGTTAGGTGACTACGTCACCGAGCGCCGGCAGAACACCGCCACTCACCGCTGCGATTCACAACATTTGGCGGTTTTTTCGCAGATTCGTTGGCGGTTTAGCCGATGCCGATGACCCATCGACAAGAACATTGCCCGGGAATAGCCTTAAGCCGTTCGAGAGTGACCCGACGACGATGACGGAGAGGTACCCGGCATGGGAACCGAAGAGAATGCTGAACTGGTCCGGCGCGGATACGAGGCCTTCATTGCAGGGGATGTGGCGACGCTCGGCGGATTATTCGCGGAGAACGCAGTCTGGCATGCTGCCGGAAACGGCGTCCTTTCGGGTACGAAGCAGGGACGCGAGGCGATCCTGGCGTACTTCGGCGAGCTGGGGACACGCTCCGACGGCAGCTTCAAAGTGACCGTCCAGGAGATCATCGGAGGGGAAGACCACTCGGTGGCGCTGCAGCACGAGCATGCTGAGAGCAACGGCAAAACTTTGGACAGGGACGGCGCACTCGCGTTCCAGCTTCGGGACGGACAGATTACTGAGGGCCGGGAGTTCTTCGCAGACACAGCACAGGGTGACGCATTCTGGGCATAGCCTCCAGCCAGGACGGCCACCCGCCATGGCTTGATGCCCCGCCGCCTGTCGGGGCGCTCGGCGTGGCTGCCGTCCAGGGCGGCCCGGCCGTTCCCCTCAGGTCAATGGACCAGGAGCCGGCCGTTGACGGGCAGCTTACATCCGCGCGAATTTGGTCTTCACCATCAGGTATAGGCCGTAGCAGATCAGGCCGGCGCCGACGGCGGTCAGCAGATATACCCCGTACGGCTGCTCGCGCAGCGCCTTCAATCCGCCATCCAGGCCAGTGGACTCCTGCGGGCGGGCGTTTAGGGTGGCAATGATGAACAGCAAGCCCACCAGAAACAGTGCGACGCCCTCGGCTACGTAGCCCACCACGCCCAGCCCCATCACAACGGACCGGCCGGTCTCCGAGGCCGGCAGCCGCAGATCCTTCTTGAAGGACGCCTTGATTCCGAGGACCACGAAGACAATGCCGGCGACGGCGATCGCGGCTCCGATGGCGATCAGCAGGAATGGACCCCAAGGTGCTTTCATGATTGAGACCGTGAAATCGCTGGTGGACTGTCCGCTGCTTTTGCTGTTTCCGCTGGCGGAGGCAGCAAACGTCAGCGCAATGACGGCGAACACCACCGCCTTGCCCCCTGCGGAAAATTTCCTCCCGACCTTCTTCTTGGCTTCCTGCTGACCGTAGCCGAACACGGCGTTTCCGGTTTGCCAGAGGGCCAGGGCCACACAGGCGGCGAATCCGGTCCACAGCAGCAGCAGTCCCTCGGGCTGGCCGGCGAGTTGGGCGACGGCACCGCCCTGGTCGGCCTGTCCCGCCTTGCCGAAGGCCAACTGGATGGCGACGGAGCCGGTCAGAACGTGCAACAGTCCGCTGACGGCAAAACCTGACCTGGCAGCGATCACAAGAGCCCTGGAGTTCGATGCCTCCTCGACCGCGTCCGCGGCCTCGTTCAGCTCTTTCTTCATTTTTCGATCCTTGGTGCAGACGCGATGCGAATGCGGGGCTCAGCGCAAACGGGCTAGCCGTCGGTGTCGGTTTCGGCGTCTTTTGTGCCGGCGTCGAAGGGCTTACCTGTGGTCGGCGGCTCGCCGGCCGCGAGACGGTCCGACTCCCGAGCCCCAACAGGGGACTGGGCCCCGCCGGATCCGGCTTCGGCAGGTGACGGTCCAGGCGGCACGGCGCCGGCTGTCGTCGCAGAGCGGGTGGCGGTCCGCTGTCCTTCGGTCATGGCGGGGTCGTTGAACACCTGCTCTACGGGCGCCTCGCCTGATTTGGCCCGTTCCGGATGCGAGTGGTCGCCCTGCGCTTTGGTGCCCGACTCGGCGATGTCGACCGCCTCGCCCACGTCTGCACCGCTGCGGGCTTGATCGGCCGGGACGTCGGCACTCGGCGCGGGACGCCGGGCCTGGGACGCAGCCTCCTGGCCGCCGTGCGGATTCTCGGTCATCGGCTTACCTTTGCGATTGATGTCTGCCGCTTCTCGGTAGTAAGCCAGCTTACCTCCCGGCGGGCAGCTCGTCGAGGACAATGGGTCGCGACGGCGGATCGGACACGTCCGATGAATCAGGTTCTCTAATATCCTGCCTCCGGCCAACGCCCCAAGCGGGTCCGAAGCGACGTAGCATCAAGGTAGGTGGCAGCCAGGAGGGTGGCGAAATGTTTGAGCGATTCACGGACCGTGCCCGTCGCGTAGTTGTGCTTGCCCAGGAAGAGGCACGCATGCTGAACCACAATTACATTGGTACCGAACACATCCTCCTGGGTCTGATCCATGAGGGTGAAGGTGTTGCCGCCAAAGCCCTGGAGTCCCTTGGCATTTCGCTCGACGGCGTCCGCGAGCAGCTGCAGGAGATTCTCGGCCCCGGCCATGAGTCCCCGTCCGGCCACATCCCCTTCACCCCGCGCGCCAAGAAGGTGCTGGAGCTCTCGCTGCGCGAGGCCCTGCAGCTGGGACACAACTACATCGGCACCGAGCACATCCTGCTCGGCCTCATCCGTGAGGGTGAAGGCGTGGCCGCCCAGGTGCTGGTCAAGCTCGGCGTGGACCCGAACCGGGTCCGCCAGCAGGTCATCCAACTCCTCTCGGGTTACCAGGGCAACGAAACCACCGGTGCCGGCCGCGGCCAGGACCAGGCCGAGGGCACCCCCGCCGGTTCCGTGGTCCTGGACCAGTTCGGCCGCAACCTGACCCAAGCGGCGCGCGAGAACAAGCTGGACCCCGTGATCGGGCGCGAGCAGGAAATAGAACGCGTCATGCAGGTCCTGTCCCGCCGCACGAAGAACAATCCGGTGCTGATTGGTGAGCCCGGCGTCGGCAAGACAGCCGTCGTCGAAGGCCTGGCGCAGGCGATTGTCCGTGGTGATGTTCCCGAAACCCTCAAGGGCAAGCAGCTCTACACCCTGGACCTCGGGTCCGTGGTGGCAGGTTCCCGGTACCGCGGTGACTTCGAAGAGCGCCTCAAGAAGGTCCTGAAGGAGATCCGCACCCGCGGCGACATTCTTTTGTTCATTGACGAGATCCACACCCTGGTGGGTGCCGGTGCGGCCGAGGGTGCCATCGATGCGGCTTCGATCCTGAAGCCGTTGCTGGCCCGGGGCGAGCTCCAGACCATCGGTGCGACGACGCTGGATGACTATCGCAAGCACATCGAGAAGGATGCTGCCCTGGAGCGCCGTTTCCAGCCGATCCAGGTCAAGGAACCCTCCGTGGGCGACGCGATCGAGATCCTCAAGGGGCTCCGGGACCGGTACGAGGCGCACCACCGTGTCACCATTACCGACGGCGCGCTGGTCGCTGCGGCGAACCTGTCCGAGCGTTACATCTCGGACCGTTTCCTGCCGGACAAGGCGATCGACCTGATTGACGAGGCCGGCGCGCGGCTGCGCATCCGCCGGATGACGGCCCCGCCGGAGCTCAAGGTCATGGACGAGAAGATCGCCGCGATGAAGCTGGAGAAGGAATCTGCGATTGATTCGCAGGACTACGAGGGCGCCTCAGCGCTCCGCGACAAGGAGAAGAAGCTCGCCGCCGAGCGTAAAGAGAAGGAGCGCCAGTGGAAGACCGGCGGCATGGACGACATCTCCGAAGTCGATGAGGAACTGATCGCCGAGGTCCTGGCGAATGCCACCGGCATTCCGGTCTTCAAGCTGACCGAGGAGGAATCCAGCCGGCTGCTGAAGATGGAAGACGAGCTGCACCAGCGTGTTGTGGGCCAGGAGGAGGCGATTAAGTCGGTTTCGCGGGCCATCCGCCGTACCCGTGCGGGCCTGAAGGACCCGAAGCGCCCGGGCGGTTCGTTCATTTTCGCCGGCCCCACCGGCGTGGGCAAGACCGAGCTGGCCAAGGCCCTCGCCGAGTTCCTGTTCGGCGAAGAAGATGCCCTGATCACCCTGGACATGTCCGAATACTCGGAGAAGCACACGGTGTCGCGTCTCTTCGGTGCCCCTCCGGGCTACGTCGGTTACGACGAGGGCGGCCAGCTGACCGAGAAGGTCCGGCGCCGTCCGTTCTCCGTTGTGCTGTTCGACGAAGTGGAGAAGGCCCATGCCGATCTTTTCAACTCTCTGCTGCAGATCATGGAAGACGGCCGCCTGACCGACTCCCATGGCCGCGTGGTGGACTTCAAGAACACCGTGATCATCATGACCACGAACCTCGGCACCCGGGACATCTCCAAGACCGTTGCCACCGGCTTCCAGTCCGGCACGGACACGCAGACCGGCTACAACCGGATGCGGGCCCGGGTCACGGAGGAGCTTAAGCAGCACTTCCGCCCCGAGTTCCTGAACCGTGTTGACGACGTTGTGGTCTTCCCGCAGCTGACCCAGGACGAGATCATCGAGATCGTGGACATGTTCGTGGGCCGGCTGGAGAAGCGCCTCAAGGACAAGGACATGGGCATCGAGCTCACACCCGCGGCCAAGGTGCTCCTGGCGACCCGCGGCTACGATCCGGCGATGGGTGCCCGGCCGCTGCGCCGCACCATCCAGCGCGAGATCGAGGACCAGCTCTCCGAGAAGATCCTCTTCGGCGAACTGCACGGCGGCGACATCGTGGTGGTGGATGTGGAAGGCGAAGGCGACGACGCCAAGTTCACGTTCGCCGGCAACGCCAAGCCCCGCATCCCGGACGCCTTGCCTGCCGCGAGCTAACCGCGCCCACTTCCGATCAGCAGGAACCGGCACGATCACGTGGCTGGGCCGCCGCCGGCAGGGCTCGGGGGATCAGGCGTCGGCGCCGGGAGTGAAGTAACTGTGGACGTCGTAGTAAGTCACCTTCGGAGCATCCGGAAAACCGACCTCAGCTGTGATCGGACCGATCTGTTCCTGCGCGAAGGCATCGTACAACTCGCGGGACTTCCAGACATCAGTGACGAGTAGTCCGTTCTCTGTAGCGACTGCCCAATGCGATATGGCGCCGGACGGAGCCGGGCCGCCGGGGGTCAGACCCATTTTTTTGATGGTCTCGTCATATTGCGCCAAGGTGGCGCCGGTGAATTCCATAATGATTGCGACTGCCATGGCCTGCTCCTCAGAACATGCAGGCCATCAGGCGACGGCCCGCGAATAAACGATATGGCCCGGTCTACGCCCGGCGGGAAGTTTCGTCAACACATCCCGGAGACGGCGAGACATGCGCTGTTACCGGCGTCTCGCTGAGCGTGAGCGTCGGATCAACCATGTCCCCCTTCTGCGCCTTCGCGTGTCAGAAACGTGTTGACCATCACAATCAATGTTGTACAGTGTGTACTGTATACAGAATTTTGGTCGAGACAAGGAAGTCAAATGCTCAAATTCGTGAAGCTGGGAGCCCCGTTGCTGGCCTTGGGCTTGGTGTCCGGCTGCGCAGCGGGCGGTGTGCCAGCCCCATCCGGCACCCGCCTGGAGTCAAATGCCGCAGTGTCCGGCGAGATCACAGTATGGAGCTGGGACACCGCCGCCACCGCACTCAAGCGCCTGGCCGGCACCTACACGGCCAGCCACCCCGGCACCACCGTCAACGTGGTGGACGTTGGCTACGACAACGCCTACGACAAGCTGTCGGTGGGGCTGCAGGCCAACAGTGGACTTCCCGACGTCGTCACGGTTGAAACGGACCGGATGCCCGGCTACATCCACCAGTTCCCGAAGGGATTCACGGACCTGGTGCCGCTGGTGGGCGCGGGCAAGGCGGACTTTGACCAGTCCAAGGTCTCCGCCTCCACCGATGCCGACGGGCACTTGCTCTCGCTGCCTTGGGACTCCGGAACCGTGGCGCTGTACGTGCGCACCGACTACCTCGCGGCGGCCGGCGTGGACCCGGCGTCGCTGGGCACATGGGACCAGCTGCTCGCGGCCGGGGAAAAGATCAAGGCCGCCACCGGCAAAACGCTGGTCTCCACGGACCTGTCCACCGGCGGATTGTTCCAGATGATGCTCCAGCAGCAGGGCAAGGGCCTGTTCACCAGCGCAGGCGACATTGATGTCAGCTCCAATGAGGCCGTCAGCGCATTGTCCGTCATCAAGGCGATGAACGACCAAGGCCTGCTCAACAACGTCAAGGGCTGGGACGGGCGCGTCAGCGCCGCCAAGGACGGCAAATCCGCTGTAACCCCCGAGGCCGTCTGGTGGACCGGCACGCTGACCTCGGAAATGCCCGAACTGGCCGGAAAGTACGCCGTGGTGCCGCTGCCGGCCTTCGCCGCGGGCGGCGCCCGCACCTCGAACAATGGCGGCTCCACGGTGGCCATCCCGACGCAAGCCAAGAACCCCCAGCTGGCGGGTTCCTTCATCAGCTTTGTCCTGGCCAGCCAGGACAACCAGGTGTCGATGATGCAGGAGGAGGGTCTGTTCCCGTCCTACCTGCCGGCCCTGGACGCTCCGCTGTTCCACGAACCGCAGCCGTATTTCGCCGGCCAGAAGGCCTACGAGCTGTTCGCTGCGCAGACCCGGAACATCCCCTCCATCAGCTACACCAGTGACAACTCCAAGGCCGGGGACATCGTGGCCAACGCCGTGGTGGCCGCCGTGCTCAACCACGAGGATCCGGCCGCGGCGCTGAAGTCGGCCGCGGACCAGATTGCCACCGCCACCAGCCGCAAGATTGCGCAGTAGCTCATGACCTCAACGCTTCTCCGGGCCGCCGCGAAGGCGGCGGGCCGGGACGGCGCCCGCAGGCCGCGCCGCCGTCGTCCGGGCTTCTGGTTTGTCCTGCCGGCCGCCGCGCTCTTTGTTGTCTTCTTTCTCTACCCCCTGGCCTCCTCCCTGTGGCAGAGCCTCTTCACCACCACAGGTGGGGAATCGAAGTTTGTCGGCGGTGCCCAATACGTGCGGCTGTTCCAGGATCCGCTGGTGTCCAAGAGCCTGTTCAACGCCTTCCTGATCCTGGTCATCCAGGTGCCGCTGATGATCTGCATTGCCATCGGTCTGGCTTACCTGCTTAACCAGTCCTGGCTGCGCTTCAAGACCGGCTTCCGGGCCCTGCACTTCCTGCCGGCCGTCACCACGCTGGTGGCCTATTCCCTGGTCTTCCGGATCATGTTGGCCACGGACGGGGGAGCGGTGAACCAGCTGCTGGGCATGGTGGGCATGGCGCCGGTCGACTGGCTGAACAGCGAGGTCTGGGCCCGGGTGGCGCTGATCGCCTCCATCATCTGGCGCTGGACCGGCTACAACATGATCATCATCCTGGCCGGCCTGCAGGGCATTCCGGCCGAGCTGTACGAGGCCGCCCGGATCGACGGCGCGGGCCGCTGGGCCACGTTCACCAAGATTGTCATCCCGCAGCTGCGCCCGGTGATCCTCTTCAGCACCGTCACCTCCACCATCGGAGCCCTGCAGCTCTTCGACGAAAACTTCATCCTCACCGGTGGCGGTCCCAGCGACGCGACCCTCACCCCGGTCCTCTACCTCTACAAAGTGGGCTTCCGCCAGTTTGATTTCGGCTACGCCTCGGCCATTGCCTGGCTGCTGGTGGCCCTGATCGCCATCATTTCCGTTGTCCAGTTCCGCATCATGAGGGAGAAGCCGTGATCCAGACCCTCCAGCGTCTGCCCGTCTACCTCGCGTTGGCGGCCGGCGCGGTGCTGAGCATCATCCCGTTCCTGTGGATGGTAATCGCTTCCACCCACACAACGTCGTCGCTGTTCGCCTCGCCGCTGCCGCTGCTGCCGGGCGGGGAGTTGTGGACCAACCTGGCCCGGCTGCAGGCGGAGACCAACTTTGGCCAGGTGATGGTCAACTCCCTGCTGGTGGCCGTGGTCTACACCTTCTTCTCCGCGATCGTCAGTGCGATGTGCGGCTATGGCCTGGCCAAGTTCCGCTTCCGCGGCCGCGGCCTGGTGCTCGGCGCCGTGCTGTTGACCATGATGATCCCGATGCAGGTGCTGCTGGTGCCGTTGTTCCAGATGATGGCGAGCCTGGGCTGGGTGGACAGCTACCAGGCCCTGATCCTGCCGTTCCTGGCCAACTCGTTCGGCATCTTCCTGATGCGCCAGGCGTTCCAGGAATTCCCGGACAGCCTGATCGAGTCGGCCCGGATCGACGGGGCTGGCGAGCTGAAGACGTTCTACCGGATTGTCCTTCCGGTGGCGCGGCCGCAGCTGGCGGCGCTGATGATCTACACCTTCATCAGCCAGTGGAACTCGTTCATCTGGCCGCTGCTCATGCTCAACAGCGAGGACAAGTACACCCTGCCGGTGGCGCTGAACACCATGATCGGGCTGTCCCGGGTGGACTACTCCGGCCTGATGCTGGGCTCGCTGCTGGCCACGCTGCCGCTGCTGATCGTGTTTGTGGTTTTTCAAAAGCAATTCGTATCCGGACTTATGGGAGGGGCGGTCAAAGGATGACCCGCACTGTGAAACTCGACGGCATCGCATTCGGGGGCGACTACAACCCCGAGCAGTGGCCGCGGGAGGTTTGGGCCGAGGATGTGCGCCTGATGAAGGAGGCCGGAGTCAACTTCATCACCGTCTCCGTGTTCTCCTGGCCGCTGCTGGAACCGGAGGAGGGCCGCTTTGATTTCGGCTGGCTGGATGAGGTCATCGAGCTGCTGCACGACGCCGGGATCGCCGTCGACTTGGCCACCGCCACGGCCACCCCGCCGGCCTGGCTGGTCCGCAGGCACCCGCAGGTCCTCCCGGTGACGGCCGAGGGCGTGCGCCTGGAGTTTGGCTCCCGGCAGGCCTACTGCTTCAGCTCGCCGGTGTTCCGCGAGTACGCGCTCAAGCTCACCCGTGCGATGGCCGAGCGCTACGGCACCCACCCGGCCGTGCGGCTGTGGCACGTCTCCAACGAGTACGGCGACCACGTCTCCCGCTGCTGGTGCGAGGCCTCCGGGGCGCACTTCCGCACCTGGCTGCGGGCCAAGTACGCCAGTATCGGCGCACTGAACGAGGCCTGGGGGACCAGCTGCTGGGGGCAGCACTACCTGGACTTTGAGGCCATCGAACCGCCGCGGCTGGCCACCGGCCCGATCAACTCCACGCAGCGGCTGGACTTCGAGCGCTTCTCCTCCGACGCCATGCTGGAACTGTTCGCCGCCGAGGTGGCGGTGCTGCGCGAGGTCACGCCGGAGCTTCCGGTCACGACCAACTTCATGTCCATCCTGCCCGATCTGGACTACTTCAAGTTCGCCGACGCCGAGGACATCGTCACCGACGATGCCTACCCGGACCCGGCCGACCCCCGCGCCCACGTGGAC
The DNA here is from genome assembly GCF_040546335.1 of Arthrobacter sp. UYEF20. Taxonomy (NCBI): domain Bacteria; kingdom Bacillati; phylum Actinomycetota; class Actinomycetes; order Micrococcales; family Micrococcaceae; genus Arthrobacter; species Arthrobacter sp. UYEF20. Next base: position 149,329 of record NZ_JBEPNP010000006.1, read on the forward strand.
GCGGCGCTGAACTACGCGCTGATGCGCGGGGCCAAGGGCGGCGCGCCGTGGCTGCTGCTGGAACAGTCCGCCAGCGCCGTCAGCTGGCGCGAGGTCAACGTGCCCAAGGCCCCGGGCGTGATGCGGCTGGACAGCTACCAGGCGATGGCCCACGGCGCCGACGGCATCATGTACTTCCAGTGGCGCGCGGCCAGGTTCGGCCCGGAGAAGTTCCACGCCGCCATCCTTGGCCACCGCGGCGAACGCAGCCGCACCTTCGCCGAATGCAAGGCCCTCGGCGCCGAACTGGCCGGGCTGGCCGCTGTCAAGGGCAGCCGGGTGGCCGCCGACGTGGCCATGCTCTGCGACTGGGATTCCAACTGGGCGCTGGCCGCCCCGGACTCGCTGCCGACGGACCGGCTGACCTGGATCAAGGCCGCGCGGTCCTGGCACCGTGCCGCCTTCGGGCGAGGCGCCACCGTGGACCTGGTCCGCGCCGGGGCCGACTGGTCCGGCTACAAGGTGCTACTGGTGCCCAACCTGTACCTGGTGCAGGCCGAGCTGGCCGCCCAGCTGGAGGCCTTCGCCGCCGGCGGCGGGACGGTCGTCGTTGGGCCATTCTCCGGCGTGGTGGATGCCAACGACCACATGCACGACGGCGGCGCCCCCGGGCTGCTTCGACCCCTGCTGGGGGTCGAAGTGGACGAGGTGTGGCCGTTGCCCGACGGCGAGACCGGGGAGATCGTGCTCGCCGGCACACCGCACGGTGTCCACACCATCAGCGAATGGCTGGAGCCCGTTGACGCGCGCACCGTGGCCAGCTACCGCGGCGGCGAGCTCGACGGCCGCGCCGCCGTGACCGTCCGGACGCACGGGGCCGGCAGCGCCTGGTACCTCAGCGCGGCCCTGGACGACGACGGCCTGCGCGCGCTGGTCGGGGAGATCCTCGAGGAGGCGGGCGTGGTCCTGCGCCCGGCACCGGCCACCACCGCGGCCGGCGAGGCCGTGGAGCTGGTGGTGCGCCGCGGACCGGAGTCCGCGTTCACCTTCGTGCTCAACCGCGGCACGGACCCCGTGGCGGCCCGGCTTCCGGCCGGCGCCCTCATCCTTGTCGGCGATGGACCCGCCGACGGCCGGTCCGCCCACGGCCGGTCCGCCGACGGCCGGTCCGCCGACGGCCCGTCCACCGTCCACACCCTTCCCGCCCGCGGCGTGCTGGTGGTCCAGCACGCCCACACCGACGCCGTCGTCCTCCGCCCGGAGCCGGCCGGCACCACAACCTTTTCGACCATCCTTTCCACTCCAACAGCAGAGGTGACCTCATGACGGAACAAGCCGTCCATCCATATATCCCGAACACCGCCCCCGAGTCCCGGGCAGCCATGCTGGCAGCCACCGGCGCGGAGAGCATCGAGGAGTTCTACGCCGACATCCCCGCCGAGCTGCGGGTTAAGGGCCTCTTGAACCTGCCCGAGCCTTTCCTGGCCGAGGCGGACCTGGAACGCCATGTCAGCTCGCTGCTGGCCAAAAACACCAGCACCCGCGAATACCTGACCTTTCTGGGGGCTGGAACCTACAACCACTACATCCCCGCCGTGGTGGACGATGTCATCAACCGCAGCGAGTTCCTGACGGCCTACGCCGGGGAGCCCTATGAGGACCACGGACGCTTCCAGGCCCTGTTCGAGTACCAGTCCCTGATGGCCGAGCTGCTGAACATGGACGTCGTGAACGTCCCTACCTACGACGGGTACCAGGCCACGGCGACGTCGCTGGCCATGGCAGGCCGCATCACCGGCCGCCGCTCGGTCATCGTGGCCAGCGATGTGCACCCGGACAAGATGTCCAAGGTCCGCGACTACGTCCGCCCGTTCCTGGACCTGGTGGTTGTCCCCACCATCGACGGCACGGCCGACCTGGCCGCGGTCCGCAGCCTGATCAGCGACGAGACGGCCGCCGTCTGGCTGGAGGCCCCCAGCTATTTCGGTGCGCTCGAGGCGGCCGGCGCAGAGCTGGCCGAAGCGGCCCATTGCCGCGGCGCGCTGGTGGTTGTCGGCACCGACCCGATTGGCTACGGCGTGCTGGCCCCGCCGGCTGACTGGGGAGCCGACATTGTCTGCGGCGACATCCAGTCCTTGGGCGTGCGGCAGTGGTTCGGCGGGGGCCGCGGCGGCTTCATCGCCGTCCACGACGACCCCAGGTTTGTGCTGGAAATGCCCTCGCGCCTCTTCGGCATCGAAAGCACCACCGTGCCCGGCGAGTACGGCTTCGGCGACGTGGCCTGGGACCGGACGTCCTTTGCGCTGCGCGAAGAGGGCAAGGAATGGGTGGGAACGGCTGCCGCCCTCTGGGGCATCGCCGCCGGCGTGTACCTCTCCGTGATGGGACCGGCCGGCATGGCCGAACTGGGCGAAACCCTGCTGGCCCGCACCGCCTACGCCCGCCAGACGCTGGCGGCGCTCGACGGCGTCGAGCTCACCGACACGGCGCTGCACCTGCGCGAGTTCACCATCGACTTCGCCGCCACCGGCGTGAGCGCACGCCGCCTGGTGGAGCTGCTGCGCGCGGCCGACATCGACGCCGGTGTGGTGGTGGGTGAGCACCGCCTGCTCGTGTGCGTCACCGAGCTGACCGCCACCACCGACATTGACCAGCTGGCCGCCGTGCTGGCCACCACCTTCAAGGAGAACTGAGATGAGCCTTCCCGTAGCACCCAAGCCAGCCCTGCGCCGTTTCCACCAGGCCAGCTGGGATGAGCCGATCATCTTCGAACTGAGCACCCCCGGCGAACGCGGTGTGCTGGTCCAGCGCCCCGCGGCCCGGGAATCCGAGGCCCTGCAGCGCCGCGCCGGCCAGCTGGCCGCCGTGAAGCGCAGCGCCGCCCCCGCCCTGCCCGAACTGGCCCAGATGCGCGTGGTGCGCCACTTCCTGCGCCTGAGCCAGGAGAACCTGGGCGCCGATTTCAACGTCGACATCGGCCAGGGCACCTGCACCATGAAGTACAGCCCGAAGATCAACGAGGTGGTGCTGCGCACCACCAAGGCCATGGACCTGCACCCGCTGCAGGACGAGGCCAAGGTCCAGGGCATCCTGGAGATCTTCTGGCGGACGGAGCAGCTGCTGGCGGAGATCTCCGGCCTGGAGCGCGTGAGCCTGCAGACCCAGGGCGGATCGGCCGCAATCTGGTCCAACATCGCCATGATCCGCGCCTACCACGAGTCCAACGGCGAGGGCGGGACCCGCGACGAGGTCATCACCACGATCTTCTCCCACCCCTCCAACGCCGCCTGCGCCAAGGCCGCCGGATACAAGGTCATCACCCTGATGCCCGACGCCGACGGCTACCCGGACATCGAGGCCCTCAAGGCCGCCATCTCCCCGCGCACCGCAGCGCTGATGATCACCAACCCGGAGGACACCGGCATCTACAACGCCCGGATCCGCGAGTTCGTGGACCTGGTGCACGGCGTCGGCGGCCTCGCGGCATACGACCAGGCCAACGCCAACGGCATCCTGGGCATCACCCGCGCCCGGGAAGCGGGCTTTGACCTGTGCCACTTCAACCTGCACAAGACCTTCAGCACCCCGCACGCCAGCGGCGGTCCGGGCGCCGGTGCCAGCGCCGTCTCGGCCAAGCTGGTCCCGTTCCTGCCGGGCCCGACCATCGACAAGGTGGGCGAGAAGTTCGTCATCAACGGCGACCGCCCGCAGTCGGTCGGCAAGATCGCCCCGTTCTACGGCGTCACCCCGAACATCATCCGCGCCTACGCCTGGATCATGGCCCTCGGTGCCGAGGGCCTGCGCCAGGTGGCCGAGATCGCCGTGCTGAACAACAACTACCTGCTCGGCCAGGTCCTGGCCATCCCCGGCGCCAGCGCCCCCTACGCCGAGGGCAAGCGGCGCATCGAGCAGGTCCGCTACTCCTGGCAGGACCTCTTCGAGGAGACGGGCATCTCCTCGGAGGAGATCGGCATCCGGCTCTCCGATTTCGGCATGCACTACTGGACCAGCCACCACCCCTACCTGGTGGCGCAGCCCTTCACGCTGGAGCCCACCGAGTCCTACTCCAAGTCCGAGATCGACGAGTACGTGGCGGCCCTGGCCGAGGTGGTGCGCGAATGCCGCGAGGAACCGGAAACGGTGCGCACCGCCCCGCACAACCAGACGGTCCACCACATCCACCACGACGATCTTGATGCGCCGGAGCGCTGGGCCATCACCTGGCGCGCCTACCAGCGCAAGTACTTCGGCACCGGTCCGGCCACGGCTCCAGCCCCGGCCGCCGTCGCCGATCCCGCCGTCCGCTGACACCCGTCCACCCGCACTGCTGAGGAGAACACCATGACCAGTTCCACCCTTAACCGCCGTACGTTCTTTGCCGGTTCGCTCGGTGCGGCCTCGCTGCTGGCCCTCGCGGCCTGCAGCGGCGGCGGACAGGCAGCTGCCGACAAGTCGGCCAAGATCACGTGGTCCACCTGGGGCACCCCGGAGGAGGGCGAGCGGTTCAAGAAATTCAATGAGCAGTTCAAGAAGGACCACGCCACCATCGCCGCCACGCTGCAGATGGTGCCGTCCTACTCGGACTACCACTCCAAGCTCCTCACCCAGCTGACCTCCGGCACGGCGCCGGACGTCTTCTACGTGGGCGATGACTACATGGGCAAGTTCGTCGATGCAGGTGTGCTGATGAACCTGGACTCCGTGGTGAATGCCGCCGGCGGTTCCATCAAGGCCGCGGACTTCAACGCGGCCCTGTTCGGTGCGGCCAGGACGGACAAGGGCCTCTTCGCCCTGCCGAACGACTGCAACCCGGACGTGATGTGGTTCGACAAGAAGGCACTGGCCGCCGCAGGCATCACGGAGAACCCGGCCGAGCTGGCGGCTGCCGGAAAGTGGACCGTGGAGAAGTTCCTGGAGATGTGCTCCAAGCTGGCCGCCGCCGGCATGCACGGCGCACTGTTCTGGAACTACTGGGCCACGCACTGGAGCTGGGTTGCGGCCAACGGCGGCACGGTGTTCGACGCCGCGGGCAATTTTGTCCTGCCCGAGGATGCCGCAGCCAAGGCGGCGCTGAAGAGCCTCGGCGAGGGCTTCCAGCAGAAGCTGTTCACGGTGGCCGACACGCTGCCCGAGGGATCCGGCGGAGACAGCCTCTTCGCCACCCACAAGGCCGGTTTTTACGTCCAGGGCCGCTACGGCATTGCCACCGCGGCGCAGTCCGGCAACAAGGATGACTACGACATCGCGCCGTGGCCCTCCGTCTCCGGCAAGCCGGGCGCCAGCGGCGTGGCCGCCTCCTATCTGGTCATCAACGCCAAGTCCAAGTCGCCCGAGGCCGCCACCACATTCCTGACGGACTTCCTCAGCGCCAAGGGCCAGTCGCTCCGCCTGGCCGACGGCGGCAACGCCGTCCCGTCGATCAAGGGCGCCGACGCCGTGGTCCTGGACGGGTCCTACCCGGCCCACGCCCAGACCTTCTTGGACCTGCGCGACGCCGGCTTCTCCGACTACGCCAAGGAGGCCAGGGTTCCCGGACTGTCCTCGGACGTCAGCGAACTGATGCTTTCCCTGTACGAGGGCAAGGCCGGCGTGGACGATGTCGTGGCATCCCTGACCACACTGATGGAAAAGGCGGCCTGACGTCGTGGCAACTACGCTGACGGGCAGCCGCTCCGGCGGCCGCCCGTCCGGTGGCACCCACAAGGCCCCCACCGTGGAACGCAAGGAAGCCGGCTGGCGCAAGCGCGACCGCTGGATGGGGCTGGTCTTCGTCAGCCCGCAGCTGCTGGGCATGATCGTCTTTGTCCTGCTGCCGTTCGCCGTCGGCATGGTCCTGGCCTTCGCCAAATGGGACGGGCTCACGGCGCTGGAATGGGTGGGCGCGGACAACTTTGCCGCCCAGCTGGGCAATCCGGAGTTCCTGCGGGCCATCATCAACACCGTGGCGATCGCCCTTATCACCGTCCCGGTGGGGCTGGCGCTGTCCCTGCTGATCGCTGTGGGGCTGGACCGGCTGCGCGGACGCACGGGCTACCTGATCATGTATTTCGCTCCGGTGATGACCAGCTCCATCGCCATTTCGCTGGTGTGGCAGCAGATCCTGCGGGCGGACGGGCCGCTGAACGCGTCCTTCGCCAAGGTGTTCGGCATCCCCGGTCCGGACTGGCTGGGGGATCCGCGCTTTGTGCTGCCGGCGGTGTGCATCGTGACCATCTGGTCCTCGCTGGGCTTGAACGTGATCATCTTTCTGGCCGGTCTGCAGGGCATCTCGCCGGCCATCCTGGAGGCGGCCAAGGTGGACGGCGCGGGCCCGCTGCGCACCATGCTGCGGATCAGGCTTCCGCTGCTGTCCCCGGTGGTGTTCTTCTCCACCGTGGTGGCGGTGATCAGCTCCTTCCAGACGTTCGACGTCGTCTTCATCCTCACCAAGGGCGGTGGACCGGACGACTCGGCACGGACCATCGTGTACCAGATCTATGAGGACGGCTTCAAGAACTTCGAGTTCGGCATGGCAAGCGCCGCCTCGATCATCTTGTTGCTCCTCACCCTCCTCGTCACGGCCGTGCAGCTCGGGCTGCAGCGCCGGTTTGTCCACTACGAAAGCTGACTCCGTGGCAACAACATTGATCCAAGACCCCCCGGTCCGCTCTTCAGTCTCTGAGGCCCCGGCCCGGCGCCGCGGCGGCAGCGGCTTGGCATCCCGGGTGCTCCTGCACGTACTGCCGGGCGTGGGCGGCTTCCTCATGGTGGCACCGTTCCTGTGGATGCTGCTGACGTCTTTCAAGTCCCTGCCGCAGATCATCGCGGACCCGCTGGGACTGTTCCCGGCACCGTGGAACTTCGCCAACTACGCCGACGCCTGGAACGCGGCGCCGTTTGGGCTGGCCTACTGGAACAGCATCTACATCTGCGTGCTCACCGTGGCCGGCACCATCATGACGGCGTCCATGGCGGCCTATGCGTTTGCCCGGATCGATTTCCGCGGCAGCAAGTTCCTGTTCGTGCTCTTCCTGGCCACCCAGATGGTCCCGCAGCAGGTGACGATCGTGCCGCTGTACATGGTGTTCTCGGCCCTGGGCTGGGTGGACACCCATCTGGCGCTGATCATCCCGGCCGTGCTCTGCAATCCCTTTGCGGTGTTCCTGGTCCGCCAGTTCATCCGTTCGCTGCCCGTGGAGCTGGAGGAAGCCGCGCGGCTGGACGGGGCGGGCCGCTGGCGGATCCTGTTCAGCATTGTGCTGCCGAACATTAAGCCCGGCCTGGCCGCGCTGTCCATCGTGGTGGCGCTGGCGGCCTGGAACAACTTCTTCCTGCCGCTGATCGTGCTTAACAGCGAGAACCAGTTCACCGTGCCGCTGCTGCTCTCCCAGTTCACCGGCCAATACGGCGGGATCAACTACTCGCTGGTCATGGCCGCCTCAGCCATCTCCATCGTCCCGATGCTGATCGCCTTCCTGATCGGCAACCGCAAGATCCTCAACTCCATGGCCATGTCCGGCATGGGCGGCTCCTGATGCGTGCCTGGGAGGGTGCGGAGCGGTTCATTGACCTGCTTGAGGTGCCGCTGACGGACCGCGGATCGCGGCTGCTGGTGTACAGGACCGATGACGGCGACGGCGGGGGTCTGCGGGTTGCCGGCGCCGTCTACGAGCGCAGCCCGGGAAAGTCCACCCATCTGCGCCGGATCGCCGTGCTGGACGGCGCAGGCCGGCCGCTGGAAATCACCGCCATAGGCCCGGAGGGCATCGCGTTTGGGGCCTCGGCCGCGTCCCTGGCGCTGGTGGGTGCCGACTCCCTGAGCATCGGCTCCTCCAACACCGGGGGAGCCGTGACGGTGCTGCTGGAACCCTTCGGCACCGGCACGGACGGGCAGGCTGTTTCCGAGGTGGACGCCGCCCCCATCCACTGGCACGGCACCGAGGGCACTGTAGCGTCGCCGGATGCGCACGGCGCCGTCCGGGTGCTGCTGCAGCCCGGCGGCAGCCTGCTGCTACGGATCGGGGGACCGGTGGCCAAGGCCCCGGAACCCGGCGACCACGCCGCGCTGCTGGCGGCCGCGGCAGGCCGCTGGGCGGACTGGTTCACCCGGCTGCCGGCCGTCCGCGGCACGGATCTGGAACTGGCCCGCTACGCCTGGTGGATCCTGGCCAGCAACATCGTCCAGCTGGATACCCACCCTGGCATCGACGTCGTCGTGCCCTCCAAGCAAGGATACGTGGCCGCCTGGCAGTGGGACTCCTACTTCATCAGCATCGGACTGCGCCACGGCGACGGCCGGCTGGCGGCGGACCAGATCCGGCTGTTCTTCGCGGAACAGTCACCCGACGGCGGCCTGCCGGACGTGGTCCACGACCACGGCACGCTGTCCTGCGTGGGGGACATGCCGCCCGGCGACCTGGCCACCATGGCCCGGATCCACGGAGCGGACTCGCCCATGGTCACCGAATCCGGTATGCCCATCACCAAGCCGCCGCTGGCGGCCTGGGCGGCCCGCGCCGTCGATGCCGTCGCCGGGACCACGCTGCAGAGCGAGCTTCGGGGTGGGTTGGACCGGCTGCACGAGTGGTGGTTCGCCCGCCCTGCACCGGACGGGCTGCCCGGCTACGAGCATGTCTATTCCTCCGGGCTGGACGATTCGCCGCTGTTCGACGACGGCGGACCGGTGTTCGCGCCGGATCTCCCAAGCTACCTGGTGGTGGCGCTGGATGCGATGGCCGACCTGGCCGAGGACGCCGGCGACGCCGCCGCGGCGGCCCGCCACCGCGCACGCGCCGACAAGACGGCGGCACAGCTGGTGGACCGGCGCTTCGATCCGGAGTTGGGGCGCTTTGTGGCCCGGACTCCGGCCGGGCGCCGGACCACGGTGACCCCGTTTGCGCTGATGCCGCTGCTGACCGGGCGCCTGCCGGAGCCGGTCAAGGCCGCGCTGGCCGCGCAGCTGGCGGATCCGGCTTCCCTGGGTACATCCTTCCCGCTGCCTACCGTGGGGTTCTCCGAGCCGGAGTTCAACCCGGACCGGATGTGGCGCGGACCCGTGTGGCTGAACGTGAACTGGCTGGTTGTCCAGGGCCTGCTGCGCAGCGGGCTCGAGGCCGAGGCCGCCGCGCTGGCGGAGCAGACGGTGGAAATGGTGGTCTGCAGTGGCGGACTGCACGAGTACTGGAATCCGTTGACCGGCCGGAGGGCGGCCGGTGCGACCACTGGCTTCGGCTGGTCGGCGGCGTTGTTCATTGACCTGGCCGTGTGGCTCGCGCACCGTGACGGGTGACCGCGGCGTTTCCTGAGATTGGTGAAGCCCCGTCCTGCACGCAGGACGGGGCTTCACTGGCTCTTGCGCTACAGCATGCCGGACACGCCGGTCAGGCGATGCCGCCGCCGTCGACCACCAGGGCAGATCCGGTCACGTAGCTGCTGGCGTCACTGGCAAGCCAAACGACGGCCTCGGCGATCTCTTCCGGCGTGCCCATCCGCTGCAGCGGCCGGTCGTTGGCTTCGGTCAGGAAGCTGGCCTCCTCCTGGGATAGTTGACGGGCTTCCTCGCGCAACATGGGTGTGTTGGTGTCTCCCGGGTTGACCGAGTTGACGCGTACGCCGTCTTTGCCATGGTCGATGGCCAGCGCGCGCGTCATGTTGACGACGGCAGCCTTGGAGGCGCAGTAGGACAGGGCATCGCCGCCGCCTTTCAGGCCCCAGCCCGAGCCGGTGTTGATGATGGAGCCTCCGCCGTTGGCGATCATCAGGGGCACTACGGACTTGCACATCAAGAAGACGCCGCGGACGTTGACCCCCATGACCTGGTCCCATTCCGCCGTCGTTGTGTCAATGACGTTTGCACGACGAATGATTCCGGCGTTGTTGAACAGGACGCTGATGGTCCCAAAGGCGCTGGCAGCCTCGGCCACGGCAGCCTGCACGGAGGCTTCGTCCGCCACATCGCCGGCGATGCCGAGTGCCTTGACGCCCAGCGCCTCAACTTCCTTGGCGACTGCTTGCGCGGCCGCGAGGTTGATGTCCACGACTGCGACGTCGGCACCCTCCGCAGCCATCGCGAGGGCTGTCGCCCGGCCAATGCCCGAGCCTCCGCCCGTAATGAGCGCCTTCTTGTTCTGCAGTCGCATTCCGTTCTCCATTCTCATTGATGTGTAGCGAATTGTTCGGTTGTGAAGTTACCGACCGGGTACACAGTTGCCGTGTCTGGTCCGGTGAGGATCTTGACGAACCCGCTCAGCCTGGCGTCGGCTTCCGTGCTGCCGGTGTCAACGTGAAGGGGGCTGCCGCCCAGTGACGCGAGCTTCGCCGGCGTCGAAATGACTTGAACGCAGGCACCACCAGTCACAGCGGCCGTGAGTTGCTGGTTTCCGCGGCCCACGATAAAGCCCTGGCCACCCAAGGGCGTCAGGACCACCGTGGTTTGCGTGCAGTCGATGAGTCGCTCCAGCTGGTGGGAAGTCACATCGCGCGCCAAGAGCAGGCCGTCCCGCACCACGTCCACACCGAGCCTGCTCAGTTCCAAACCCAGCGCACGGCCGACGGCGTGCGTGGTGCCGCCCGGCCCCAGAACATAACTGCGGCCAGGGACCATGGAGCCGGCGACCGTTCGTGCCAGGGCTTCCACAGCGGCACCATCACTTGCCGGCGTCGGGGTTTTCCGGTCCTGGAGACGGCTGGGGTCGACCGGGACGCGAAGCCAGCCATGGAGCGAAGGTGAGGCAGCGCCTGCCCGCAGGGCGTCCTCGTCGATGTCCACCACCTCGCGTTCGGAGGTTTGCCGTCGCTCCGAGATCAGCCAGGCGGCAGCCAAGCTCCCAGCGGTCACGGGCGTCAGCGCAAAGGCGGCCGAGTAGATCTTGACACCGGCGGGGATGCCGACGACCGGCAGGTCCGGCCCGACGGCGTCAAGGATGTCGCGGGCGGTTCCGTCTCCGCCGGCAAAGAGGAGCAGCTCGGCTCCGGCGTCCTTGATGGCGGCGGCGAGCCTTCGGGTGTCGGCAGCGGAAGAATCGGTTCGTTCGGGGACGGATTCGTCCCGCGAGGAGAGCAGTTCCACGGGGCACAGGCCGGCGACGGCGTCGGCGCCCAGTTCCCCCTCGCCCGTCATGACGAGGCACTCCCGCCCGCTCCGTCCAAGCATGCCGACGAGCTGTTCCAGCGCCCGGCGCGCACGTGCGGGTGCCTGGGGTTCCACACCGGCGGCAAGGGCAGTTTCCCGGATGTCCGGCGCATCGCTGCCTTTTTGCGCAATGGATCCGCCCAGCCCCGCGACGGGATTGACAATAAGTCCGACAATGAATGGTCGTGGCAACGTCGCCCCTTTCCTCTCTGTATACAGTATACTGAATGTAGAGAACAGGCAATGAGTCGCCTAGGCTGGGATCGTCGATCAAGCTTCCGGCTGCGCGACTCGGGCCACCGCACTAGGAGATGAACATGTCCATACAGCGTCAGTCGCTTCGCGAGCAAATAGAGACTGAGATCATGGACCGGGTCGGTGCCGGCGACTTCACGATGGGCACGCCGATCAACGAGGTGGCGCTGTCTAGTGAGCTCGGGGTCAGCAGGACTCCATTGAGGGAGGCCCTTATATCGCTTACGCAGCAGGGCGTCATCGAACGGGAATCCGGCAAAGGCTTCCGCTGGGCTCCGGTCAGCGCGGCTGACTTCGCAGAGGTAGTCCAGATCATTGCGGCACTTGAGGCACTGGCCATTGAGTTGACCCCCCAAGAGGCGCTGGACAGCATCGCGCCCAGATTGCTGCAGGAGGCCCAGTCGTTCACTGCATCAATGGAGTCTTCGAACGAAATCGATCGGCGGGACGATGAGTTCCACACCCTGCTGACCTCCGGGTGTCCGAGCAGGCGCCTCCGTGAAATCATCGCGTCACTGAAACTCGCCCTGCGCCGCTATGAAAGGTTGCTCGTGGCCGGCACGGAGGTCATCGAGCGGTCAGCCTCGGAGCACGAGGAGATAGCAGAGCGCCTCATCAGCGGCGACGTTGAAGGATGCATTGCGGCGCTCAAGGCCAACTGGAACAACGGCACCGTCCGTCTGCTGGACGTCGTGGACGCCAAAACAAACAGATGAGCGAGCTCGTCTCACGGTGTCCGCGAGAGCCCCGGTCCGGTGCCGACGTAGGCCGCGAGGTGCTCGCCGGTGAGGGTGGAACGGGCGGCGATGAGGCCGGCGGGTGTGCCCTCGAAGACGAGCCTGCCGCCGTCGTGGCCGGCGCCGGGACCGAGGTCGATGATCCAGTCGGCGTGCGCCATGACCGCCTGGTGGTGCTCGATGACGATGACCGACTTGCCGGACTCCACAAGGCGGTCCAGGAGGCCCAGCAGGTTCTGGACGTCGGCGAGGTGCAGGCCGGTGGTGGGCTCGTCGAGGACGTAGACGTCACCCTTCTCTGCCATCTGGGTGGCCAGCTTGACGCGCTGCCGCTCGCCGCCGGACAGCGTGGTGAGCGGCTGGCCGAGGGTGAGGTAGCCCAGCCCGACGTCCACGAGCCGGTCGAGGATCTTGTGGGCCGCCGGCGTACGGGCCTCCCCTTCGCCAAAGAACACCTCGGCCTCGGTCATCGACATTGCCAGCACTTCAGCGATGTTGCGGCCGCCCAGCTTGTATTCCAGGACTGACGCCTGGAACCTCCTGCCCTCGCAGTCCTCGCAGGTGGACTCGACGGTGGCCATAACGCCTAGTTCGGTGAAGATGACGCCCGCGCCGTTGCAGGTGGGGCAGGCGCCTTCCGAGTTGGAGCTGAAGAGCGCCGGCTTCACGCCATTGGCCTTCGCGAACGCCTTGCGGATCGGCTCGAGCAGGCCCGTGTACGTCGCGGGGTTGCTGCGCCGCGACCCCTTGATGGCACCCTGGTCGACCACCACAACACCGTCGCGGCCGGCCACCGAGCCGTGGATCAGCGAGCTCTTGCCCGAACCCGCGACACCCGTGACCACACAAAGCACGCCGAGCGGAACGTCGACGTCGACGTCCTGGAGGTTGTGCGTCGAGGCACCGCGCACGTCGAGCGTGCCGGACGGCGTACGCACCGATTCCTTGACCGCGGCCCGGTCGTCGAGGTGGCGGCCGGTGATGGTGTCGCTCTGCCGCAGCCCCTCCACACTTCCCTCGAAGCAGACGCTGCCGCCCTCCGTGCCTGCGCCGGGGCCGAGGTCAACGACGTGGTCGGCGATGGCGATGGTCTCCGGCTTGTGCTCGACCACGAGCACGGTGTTGCCCTTGTCGCGCAGCTGCAGCAGCAGCTGGTTCATCCGCTCGATGTCATGCGGGTGCAGCCCGATGGTCGGTTCGTCAAAGACGTAGGTGATGTCCGTGAGGGACGAGCCCAGGTGCCGGATCATCTTGGTGCGCTGGGCCTCGCCACCAGACAGGGTGCCCGCCGGACGGTCCAGCGAGAGGTAACCCAGCCCGATTTCGGCGAACGAGTCGAGCAGGTGCTGCAAGCCCTTCAGGAGCGGCGCGACCGACGGCTCGTTGAGCTCGCGGACCCACGCGGCAAGGTCGCTGATCTGCATCTCGCACAGCTCGGCGATGTTCTTGCCCCGGATCTTCGAGGACCTGGCCTCCGGGCTGAGCCGCGTGCCGTCGCACTCGGGGCAGGACTGGAACGTGATGGCGCGCTCCACGAAGGCCCGGATGTGAGGCTGCATCGCGTCGACGTCCTTGGAAAGGATCGATTTCTGGATCTTCGGGATCAGCCCCTCGTGCGTCAGGTTGATGCCCTCGACCTTGATCTTGGTGGGTTCCTTGTAGAGCAGGTCGTGCATTTCCTTTTTGGTGAACTTCGCGATCGGTTTGTCCATGTCGAAGCCGGCGCCGCTGAAGATGCGGCCGTACCAGCCGTCCATGCTGTAGCCGGGGATCGTCAGTGCGCCCTCGGCGAGCGACTTGCTGTCGTCGTAGAGCGCAGTCAGGTCGAAGTCGGAGACCGAGCCCATGCCCTCGCAGCGCGGACACATGCCGCCGAGGTAGACCGCGTTTTGCACCACGCTCTTCTCGACCCTGCCGCTCTTCTCCGTGCTCATCACCCCGCTGGCCTTCCGCGTCGGGACGTTGAAGGAGAAAGCGGTGGGGGGCCCGACGTGCGGCGATCCCAGCCGGCTGAAGAGGATCCGGAGCATGGCGTTGGCGTCGGTGGCAGTGCCCACCGTGGAGCGGGGGTTCGCGCCCATCCGCTCCTGGTCGACGATGATCGCCGTCGTCAGCCCGTCCAGCAGGTCGACGTCGGGCCGCGCCAGGTTGGGCATGAATCCCTGCACAAAGGCGCTGTAGGTCTCGTTGATCATCCGCTGCGACTCAGCGGCGATGGTGGCGAACACGAGCGAGCTCTTGCCCGAGCCGGAGACGCCCGTGAACACCGTCAGCCGGCGCTTCGGGATCTCGAGGCTGATGTCCTTGAGGTTGTTCACGCGCGCGCCCTGCACGCGGATCAGATCGTGGCTGTCCGCTACGTGCTCTGCGGGCGACTCCATGTCCGTCCTCGTGGCCATGCTCATCGTGTCTCCATCTGTTAAGCGGGGCCGCCTTCGCGGTCTCCGCCGGCGTCGTCTGGCTCTATCTAACCAGCTTCGAGCGGTACATCTGGTCCCATTTCGTCGGCGCGATCCGCTGTCTACCTCACTGGTCCTGGAGCAGCCCGAGCACGTTGCCGTCGGGGTCGGTGACGGTGGCCACCAGGCGGCCGCCACCGACGTCGTGCGCCGGCTCCTTCACGACGGCACCCGCGGCGGTCACCTCGGCCAGCTTCGCCTCGAGGTCCGGCACGTGCCAGTAGGCCACCGGCGAGGTCATGCCCTGCGGTCCACCGCCCGGCACCAGCCCGATGTGCTGGCCCGCGGCCTCGAAGCCGACATAGTAGGGGCCGTCGGTCTGCGGCGGTACGCCGAGCAGGGCGGCGTACACCGCCTTGGCCGTCGCCAGATCGGAAACGGGATGCAGCACGGTCTTGATTCCCTGGGTGGAAGAGCCTGTCATGGTCACTCCTGAAGTCGTGGGTCTGGTCGGGATTGTCTGGCCTAAAGACGAACGGGAAGTCCGGAAATCGACGTGCCCGATGGTGCCACGTCCCACCGGAGTTGTCTAGCGCCCCTGGCGTGCTCCGGTGGAAGGTCAGTCCTGGTCCGCGGAATCCTTGCCGACTCTGCGTTGCTGACGAGGTTTGGCGCCGCGCTTCCGGTGGCGAAGCAAGCCGCTCACGGCCTCCATCACGACTTCGAGGACAGCGAGGATGAAATCAAGAATCACTGGGTTGCTCCGGGCTGTCCAGGACAGCATCCGGGCCCCAGAGCCGGAGATCCCGCTCATGCTCCGACGTTGGCCGTCTGCAC
Organism: Arthrobacter sp. UYEF20; assembly: GCF_040546335.1. Classification (NCBI taxonomy): domain Bacteria; kingdom Bacillati; phylum Actinomycetota; class Actinomycetes; order Micrococcales; family Micrococcaceae; genus Arthrobacter; species Arthrobacter sp. UYEF20. The sequence continues at coordinate 164,646 of NZ_JBEPNP010000006.1, forward strand.
AGTCTGCACGAACGTAGACCTGATGATTCCATGCATCCCCCGTTGCCGTAATTGCGTTGAGTCTGACACGAATTCAAGGAAAAGTCGCTGATCTTCGGCATCGTCGGCTTCTTCCTGGGCATTGGCGGGAGGTCCCGTCGTCGTACCCCTGACCTGTGAAGCGGGCCGCCGCTCCTGGACGCAGGACCTTGAGGTCTACCCGACGGCTGCCTCGGCAGTACCGGTGGTGGCCAGCCGCAGCCGGCCGACGCGTTCGCTGAGGATGCGGCGGGCTTCGCCGGGGAGTTGGTCGTCGCTGATGAGCTCGTCGGCGTCGTCCAGGCCGGCGATGGTGCTGATGCCCAGGATGCCCCACTTGGTGTGGTCGGCGAGCACCACCACCCGGCGGGCTGCCGCCACGAAGGCGCGGTCCGTTTCGGCTTCGAGCAGGTTCGGGGTGGTGAATCCGGCGTCGGCGTCGATGCCGTGGACGCCCAGGAAGAGCACGTCGAGGTGGAGCTGCTTGAGGGCGGCGGTGGCGAGCGGCCCCACCAGGGCGTCGGAGGGGGTGCGTTCGCCGCCGGTGAGGATCACGGTGGACGGGGAGGGGCTCTGGTGGAAGACGTCGGCGATCCGTACCGAGTTGGTGACCACGGTGATCCGGGGCCCGGCGGCCAGCAGCCGGGCCAGCGCCCAGGTGGTGGTGCCGGCGCTGAGCCCCACCGCCATGCCCTCGCGGACCTGGGCGGCGGCCACGTGCGCGATCGCCTTCTTCTGCTCCTGCAGCTGGGTGGCCTTCAGCTCGAAGCCGGGCTCGTGGGTGCTCACGGCGCCGGGCAGCTTGGCCCCGCCGTGGATTTTTTCCACGGCGCCGGCCGCGTCCAGGGCCTCGATGTCCCGCCGGACGGTCATGAGGGACACGCCCAGCAGCCGGGCGAGGTCCGCAACGCGGACGATCCGCTCGCGCTGGACCTCAGCGACGATGGCTGAGTGGCGGGCTGCGGCAAGCATTTCTGGTCCTTACTGGCGTATTGAATGAGTGGTGCGGGAACGGACGACGGCGACTGCGCCGGCTTGCTCCTGCACATCCTATTCTTCCCTGCGCATCCAGCGAGACTGCACGCTTCCTGATTCATTATGTGTTCTATTGTTTGAAAATGTTTTATCGTGTACAAATGGACCATGACGCGAACCACGACGACCCGACTGGCCGACGGCCGCGAGATCCTCTACTTTGACGACGCCGGATCAGCCGCGCGCCCCGCGGAATCCCTGGTGGACCACCGGGAACTGCCCGCCCGCCCCGAGCCCGGCCAGCTGCGCTTCGATGCGCTCAGCCGGGAATGGGTGGCCGTGGCCGCGCACCGGCAAGCGCGCACGCACCTGCCGCCGGCGGACCAGTGCCCGATCTGCCCCACGACGCCGGCCAACCAGACCGAGATCCCCGCGCCGGACTACGACGTGGCCGTCTTCGAAAACCGCTTCCCCTCGCTCGGTCCGGACGCGGGCGAAATCCCCTCGTCGCCGGTCTGGGGCACCACCACGCCCGCCGTGGGCCGTTGCGAAGTGGTGGCGTTCACCCCGGAGCACACCGGGTCCTTCGCCGAACTGGGCTGGCGCCGCACCCGGACGGTGGTCGATGCCTGGGCCCACCGGACCGAAGCACTCAGCGCCCTGCCGGGCATCAAGCAGGTCTTCCCGTTCGAAAATCGGGGCCCGGAAATCGGCGTCACCCTGCACCACCCTCACGGGCAGATCTACGCCTACCCCTACGTGACGCCCCGTGCCGCGGTGCTGGCCGCCGCGGCCGGCGAATACGTCGACAACTCGGACGGCACGGCGACGCTTACCTCCTCCCTGCTGCAGGCCGAACGCAGCGACGGCAGCCGGATGGTCCTCGAAGGCGAACACTTCAGCGCCTACGTCCCCTTCGCCGCCCGCTGGCCGCTGGAAGTCCACCTCGTCCCGCACCGCCAGGTCCCGGACCTCGCCGCCCTGAACGGGGCGGAACGCGACGAACTGGCGCAGCTCTACCCCGAGCTCCTCCGGCGCTTCGACGCCCTCTACCCGACGCCCACCCCCTACATCGCGGCCTGGCACCAGGCGCCGCTGGACCCGGCCATGCGCCGCGCAGGCCAGTTGCACCTCCAGCTGACCTCACCCCGCCGCGCCGCGGACAAACTCAAGTACCTGGCCGGCTCCGAAGCTGCCATGGGCGCCTTCATCAACGACACGACGCCCGAATCCGTCGCGGCCCGGCTGCGCGAAGTCGCCGGCGAAGTGGCCGGCGTCGCGCCCCCCGCAACCCTGACTCCCGCAACCCTGACCCCGGCCACCCTGACCCCGGAAGGCGCCCCCGCATGAACCCGACACCACGCACCGGCGCCCAGGCCGGCAGCCTGGCGGACCGCTTCGAGGCCACCTTCGGCGCAGCCCCGCACGGCGTCTGGGCCGCCCCCGGCCGGGTCAACCTGATCGGCGAGCACACCGACTACAACGAGGGCTTCGTGCTGCCCTTCGCCATCGACAAACGCGCCAGGACAGCGGTCCGGCTCCGCAGCGATTCCGTCCGCAAGGACAGCACTATCCGGCTGCTGTCCACTTTCGGCGACCAGGAGCTCGTCGAGGCCGACGCGGCCGCCCTAATACCGGGCACCGTCACGGGCTGGGCAAGATACCCGCTGGGTGTGGTCTGGGCCCTGCAGCAGCACGGCATCGAGATCCCCGGCTTCGACCTCCTGCTCGACTCCGATGTGCCGCTCGGGGCCGGGTTGTCCTCCTCGCACGCGATTGAATGCGCCGTCATCACGGCCCTCAACGAGCTCACGGGCGCCGGGCTGTCCGCCGAGGAGATGGTCCGGCTGACCCAGCATGCGGAAAACGCCTTCGTCGGCGCCCCGACCGGCATCATGGACCAGTCGGCGTCGCTGCGCGGCGCCAGCGGGCACGCCGTCTTCCTCGACTGCCGGGACCAGGCCGTGGATCTCGTTCCGTTCGAGACGGAGAAAGCCGGACTCGTGCTGCTGGTCATCGACACCAAGGTCTCCCATTCCCACGCCGACGGCGGTTACGCTTCCCGGCGCGCCTCCTGCGAGCTCGGCGCCGACGTCCTGGGCGCCGGGGCCCTGCGGGATGTTGCCGTCGCGGACCTCGGGGAGGCCAGCAGCCTGCTCGATCCGGTGACCTTCCGGAGGGTCCGCCACATCGTCACCGAAAACGACCGCGTGCTGCAGGCCGTGGACGTCCTCCGGATCCAGGGGCCGGCGCACATCGGGAGCCTCCTCGACGCCAGCCACGCCTCCATGCGGGACGACTTCGAGATCTCCTGCCCGGAACTTGACCTCGCCGTGGACACGGCCCGCGCCTACGGCGCCATCGGTGCCCGGATGACCGGCGGCGGCTTCGGCGGCTCGGCCATCGCCCTGACCCCGGTGCAGGACGAGCAGCAGGTCCGCGACGCCGTCGTCCGCGCGTTTGCCGACGCAGGATTCACCCGGCCGGACATCTTTACCGTCACGCCGGCGGCAGGAGCGGAACGCGTTTCCTGATGAAAACTAAACCGGGGCGACGCACCCGCAGGACTGCCGGATCCGCAGCCGGGTGGGGAAGGTCCGGTGTCCGGGCTGCTTCCCCCGGCCGGCTCCCACAAGGGCGCTGACAGCGGCTTCCGCCATGACCTTGACCGGCTGCTCCACCGTGGTCAGGGCCGGCCAGCTGTATTCGGCCTCGGCGGCGCCGTCGAAGGATGTCACGGCGATGTCGCCGGGGACGGTGAGGCCCGCTTCGTGGATGGCGCGCAGGATGCCGATCGCCTGCATGTCCGAGCTGGCGAAAACGGCGGTGGGCCGGTTCGCCGAGGCGAGCAGCCTGCGGCCGGCGGCGTACCCGCCCGCCCGGCTGAAGTCCCCGCGGACAATCGGCCCCTCGGGCAGCCCGGCCGCGGCGAGGGCCTGCAGCCAGCCTGCTTCGCGGAGGTCGAAGTCGTTGGCGACGTTGGTGCCCATGGCGAGGGCGATATTGGTGTGCCCGTGGCCGATCAGGTGGTCCACCGCCATCCGGGCGCCGGCGGCGAGGTCCACGCCCACACTGTTGAAGCCGGGGGCCCGGCCGCCATGGTTGAGGAGCACGGCGGGGATCTCGGCCGCCTCTAGGGCCTCAAGGTCCGGTTCAAACAGCACACTCGCGAGCACCACCCCGTCCACCTGGCGCGCGGCGAGGTTGCGGATGTTGCCGCGTTCCTTCGCCAGGTTGCCGTCCGAGTTGGTCAGCAGCAGGGCGAAGCCGAGCTCGGCCGCGGCGTCCTCCACGGCATGGGCCAGCAGGGAGAAGAAGGGGTTGGTGTTGTCCGGGATGACGAGTCCGATTGTCTCGCTGGACCCCAGCTTCAGTGCGCGCGCGGCCGCATTCGGGCGGTATCCCAGAATGCGGATGGCATCCTGGACCTTCGCCTCGGTGGCCGGGGCCACCTTTTTCGGGCCGCCGTTGACGACATAACTGACGACGGCGGTGCTCACCCCGGCGTAGCGGGCGACGTCCTTGCGGGTCACCGGGCCGCGGGGGGTGTGCACTGCCGAAGTCGTCATGGTGTACATGCTAACTAGATGCGGACGGCGCAGTGCCGAAGTCGCGGATAGGCAGGCGTTCGCCGTGGCGCTGGGCCGAAGCATGCGCCACGATCCCGGGCAGGGTGAAGCGTGCCGCCACCCAGGCATTGACCGGCGGCAGGGACCCGCTGTTGACGGCGGTAACGAAGTCGTCCACGAGGAACTGGTGGCTGCCGTCGTGCCCGTTCGGCGCGCCCCGGAATTCCTCCGGGAGCCGGCTGACGTCGTGCACGGGCGCGTGGCCGGAGATGAAGGCGTCCCGCAGTTCGGGGGCGACGTCCGCCAGGGACGGGTCGTCCAGCGGAATGCTGGGCCGGGTCTCCATCTGCTCGGAGATGTCGTAGACGTCCTTTTTGTCCTGCCACACGCTCACGGTGGCGAGCTGTTCGAAGCTCGCCTCCGTCCCGAAGAAACGGAAGCGCGATTCGCGGATATGCGAGGGGTAGCCCACGCGGCGCATCTCGTTGGTGCGCATCACGCCGCCGTCGTTCAACTCGAACAGCGCTGTGGCGTTGGAGAAATCGTTGCCAAACATGCTGACGTCCTTGTCAAAGACGCCGTCAGGGCGGTCGTCCTTGACGCCGACGCAGCTGACGCTCACGGCGTAGGCCGGCACAGCGCCCAGGACGCCGCCAATCGCGTGGGTGGGGTACAGCATGGGCGGGTAGCTGGCTGTTTCCTTCCAGCGTTCCCCGCCGCTGTACTGGTACGCCTCGTAGAAGCCGAGATCCATGTCGTGGACGTAGTCGCCCTCGGCATAGAAAATCCGGCCGAATTTGCCGGCCGCATGCTGGTCCCGCGCGTACACCGTGGCCGGGTTGTAGTAGCTGGTCTCACCCATGGCGTAGACCAGTCCGGTCTCGCGGACGGCATCGATGATGAGGCCGATCTCCGCCTCGGAGACTGCCATCGGCACCGCCGAATAGACGTGCTTGCCGGCGCGCAGGGCCTGGACCACCAGCGGGCCGTGGGTCCAGCGCTGGGTGAAGATGGCGACCGCGTCGACGTCGGACGCCAGCAGTTCCTCAAAGCTGCCCATGGTGCCGTCCAGCGCCCACTGCTCCCGGGCGGCTTCGGCACGTTCCGGACGCTCGTCGACGGCGTAGACCTTGCTGACACCGGGGTGGAGTTTGAAGAGGTGGGCGAAGTGGCCGCCGAACTGGCCGACACCCACGACCCCGATTGAAAACGTCATTGTTACCTTTTCCGATCTGCCCGGACAGCCGGGCCACGCGCCCGTGCGGGCTTCAGCAAAGCGTCCCACGGGAATCTACTCGAGTCAATGGTTACCGGCGAGTACCGAAAAAGGTCAGCAATTGCAGGAAATATGTCTTGCCAGCCAATATCTACTCGTGTAGATTCATTTCTAGCTGTTACCCACATCACACCAGCAGGAAGAGTCAACGATGACTACCATCACCAAACTTCCGGATCCAGTGGCTGGCGGATCCAAGCCCTCGCACCGCGGGAAGAGTCCCCGGGCCGGCCGGGGCCGCCGCCTCGGCGATCTGCGGATCGCGCTGCTGTTCATCCTTCCGGCGCTGATCGGCTTCGTGGCCTTCTATCTGGTCCCCACGGTCCGCGGCATCTACCTCAGCTTCACCGAATACAGCGTCCTGGGGGATCCCACCTGGATCGGCACGAAGAACTACACGGCCATCCTCGGCGATGAGCTGTTCTGGAACGCCACGGCCGTCACCGTGCAGTATGTCGGCCTGAACATCGGCTTCCAGACGGTCATCGCCCTCGGGCTGGCGCTGCTGATGCACCGGGTAGCGAAGTCCACGTTCATCCGCGGTGCCCTGCTGCTGCCGTTCCTGGTGGCCAACGTCATCGTTGCCCTGCTGTGGTTCTGGATGCTCGACTACCAGATCGGCATCGTCAACGAGATCATCAACTGGATGGGCCTGCCCCGAATCGCCTTCTTCGGCAGCGAGCAGTGGGCCATCCCCACGATCGCCGGCGTGAACGTCTGGCGGCACATGGGCTACACGGCCCTGCTGATCTTCGCCGGGCTGCAGTCCATCCCCAACCACGTCTACGAGGTCGCCTCGCTGGACGGGGCGTCCCCGACCCGGACGTTCTGGAGCATCACGATGCCGCTGCTGCGCCCGGTGCTGGTGCTGGTCCTGGTGGTCACCGTGATCGGTTCCTTCCAGGTCTTCGACACCGTGGCTGTGACCACGGGCGGCGGTCCGATCAACGCCTCCCGGGTGATTCAGATGTACATCTACCAGAAGGCCTTCGGTGAATCCGACTTCGGTTACGCCTCGGCCCTGTCCGTCATTCTCTTCGTCATTCTCGCTCTTGTGGCCTTCGTGCAGATGAAGTTCCTCAAGGGCAACGAATCGGATCTGGACTAAGGAACCCCAGCCATGACTACTTCCGAACTTTCCCGCAAGAAGCCTGCCAACGCTACCGCTCCCAGGAAGCCCGTCAACTGGCGCCGCGTCGGCGCCTGGACCCTCGTCGCGGTCGCCGTCGCCGTGACGGTGGCCCCGTTCCTCTGGATGCTCCGCACCGCACTGTCCAGCAACGCCTCGCTGGCCTCGAACGCCAGCAACCTCCTGCCGGCCGACTTCAACCTCGGCGCCTTCAAGCGGGTCCTGGGGCTGCAGAGCCCCGAGGAAGCCATCGCCGAGGGCGGCTCCGGCGCCGCCATCAACTTCTGGCTCTACCTGCGGAACTCCATCATTTTCGCCACCGTCACCACCGCCGGGCAGGTCTTCTTCAGTGCGATGGCCGCCTACGCCTTCTCCCGGCTCCGCTGGCCGGGCCGGAACGTGGTGTTCGGCCTGTTCCTGGCCACCATGATGGTCCCGCCGATCTTCACCGCCCTGCCCAACTTCCTGATGATCAAGAACCTCGGCCTGCTCAACACCTTCGCTGGCCTGGCCCTGCCGTTTTTGTTCATGACGCCCTTCGCGATCTTCTTCCTGCGCCAGTTCTTCCTCTCCATGTCCCGTGAAGTGGAAGAGGCGGCCATGCTCGACGGCGCCAAGCACCTGCGGATCTTCTTCCAGATCGTGCTCCCCAACGCCGCGGCCCCGCTGGCCACCCTGGCGCTGCTGACCTTCATCGGGCAGTGGAACGAGTACTTCTGGCCGCTGCTGGTGGGCCAGGACGAGAACGTCCGGGTCCTCACCGTGGGACTGGGCGTCTTCAAGTCCCAGTCCCCGCAGGGTGCCCCCGACTGGTCCGGGCTGATGGCTGCAACACTCATCGCGGCCCTGCCGGTCCTGCTGCTCTTCATCGCCTTCGGCAAACGGGTGGTCAACTCCATCGGCTTCTCCGGCATCAAATAACCCAGACCCACGCACTTTCCTTAACACGCACCGCCCTCACCAAGCGTTCCCCTCAATGACGCACTTCCACGAAAGGTCCACCATGAAGAAGACCCTCGGCGCCGTCGCTGCCGCCGCAGCCATCGCCCTCTCCCTGTCCGCCTGCGGCGGGTCCGGCCCGGCATCAACCGAGTCCAAGGGCGAGATCAACTACTGGCTCTGGGACGCCAACCAGCTCCCGGCCTACCAGCAGTGCGCGGACGATTTCACCAAGGCCAACCCGGACATCAAAGTCAAGATCACCCAGCGCGGCTGGGATGACTACTGGACCACGCTGACCAACGGCTTCGTCGCCGGCACCGCCCCGGACGTCTTCACCAACCACCTCTCGAAGTACCCCGAGTACGCCGCGAAGAAGCAGCTCCTCGCCCTCGATGACGCCGTGGCCAAGGACGGCATCAAGCTCGAGAGCTACACCAAGGGACTCCCCGAGCTCTGGGTCGGCCAGGACGGCAAGCGCTACGGGCTGCCCAAGGACTGGGACACCGTGGGCCTGTTCTACAACAAGGCCCTGACGGACTCCGCGGGCCTGAGCGCCGAGCAGATGGCCAACCTGGACTGGAACCCGCAGGACGGCGGCAGCTACGGGAAGGCAATCGCCCACCTGACCGTGGACAAGAACGGCGTCCGCGGCGACGAGGCCGGCTTCGACAAGAACAACGTGGCGGTCTACGGCCTCGGCCTGGCCGGCAGCGGCTCCGGGCAGGGCCAGACCGAGTGGAGCTTCCTGACCGCCACCACCGGCTGGACCGCAACGGACAAGAACCCCTGGGGCACCAAGTTCAACTACGACGACCCCAAATTCCAGGAGACCATCGCGTGGTGGGCCGGCCTGACCGAGAAGGGCTACATGCCCAAGCTCGAAACCACCGTCGGCGCCAGCCTGGCGGACAACTTCGGCGCCGGCAAGGCCGCCATCAACACCACCGGTGACTGGCTGATCGGCCAGTACCAGAGCTATAAGGGCGTGGAGACCGCGTTCGCCCCGACCCCGAAGGGCCCCGACGGCAAGCGCGCCAGCATGTTCAACGGCCTCGCCGATTCCGTCTGGGCAGGCACCAAGAACCCGGCCGGCTCGGTCAAATGGGTCGAATACCTCGCCTCCACCGCCTGCCAGGACGTCGTAGCCTCCAAGGCTGTTGTGTTCCCGGCCATCACCAGCTCCTCCGAGAAGGCCGCCGAGGCCTTCAAGGCCAAGGGCACCGACGTCTCCGCTTTCACCACCCACGTCAAGGAGGACACCACGTTCCTGTTCCCGATCGCGGATAAGGCAGCCAAGGTGGACGGCATCATGAAGCCGGCCATGGACGCCGTCCTCTCCGGCAAGAAGCCGGCCAGCTCACTCACCGAAGCCAACAACCAGGTCAACGCCCTCTTCAAGTAGGGCCCAAACGCCGGATACGACAGGCGCAGCCTGCGGTATCCGCCGCCCGCCGTCACCCGCTCCGGGTGCCGCCGCTTCCTCCTCGCGGCGGCGGCGCCCGGGGACTTTCCCACCCGCACCACCCCGCACTTTTCAAGACTCCTGCGTTCCCGGACGCGCGCCGAACCACCGAAAGAGACCCGCCATGGATCCCCTGCACCTCCGCTCCGCCAGCACCAGCCTGGTGATCAGCTTCGACAGCGGAGAGGCCGAGGTGATCCATTGGGGCGCCGACCTCGGCGCCACCCTTCCCGACCTCGCCATCCTCGGCGAGCCGGTCCCGCACTCCGCCGTCGACGCCACCGTCCCCGCCGGGCTGCTCCCGCAGGCATCCTCAAGCTGGCAGGGCCGTCCCGGCCTGCGCGGCCACCGGATCGCCGATGGCGTGCCCGGCCACGATTTCTCCGTCCGCCTCCGCGTCGCGGACGTGACCGTGAACGGTGACGGCAGGAAATCCGCCGCTCCCAATTCCGTGGTGATTGTCCAGACGGACGCCGACGCCGGCATCAGCGTGGCGTCCACCCTGACACTGCACGACGGCGGCCTGCTGGAACTCAGCCACACCGTCACCAACACCGGGAACTCGCCCTTCCAGGTGGACGAACTGGCCACCATGCTCCCTGTGGCGCGGGACGCCGTCGAACTCCTGGACCTGACCGGGCGCTGGTGCCGGGAACGCCACCCGCAGCGCCGCGCCATCCAGCAGGGCACCTGGGTGCGGACCGGCCGGCACGGCCGCACCGGACACGACTCCTCGCTGCTCTTCGCCGCGGGCACCGCCGGCTTCGGCAACCGCCACGGCAAGGTCTGGGCGACCCACCTTGCATGGAGCGGCAACCACGAACAGTTCGCGGACAGCGTCGCGGACGGCCGGACCATGATCGGCGGATCGGAACTGCTCGGCCCCGCCGAGGTCATCCTTGAACCCGGCGGCAGCCACACCACCCCGGCACTCTTCGCCGCGTACTCGGACCGCGGACTCGACGGCATCAGCGAAGCCTTCTACGCCTGGTTCCGGAACCGCCCCCACCACGTGCTTCCGGCCGCCGGCCCGGCCACCACGACCGGCACTCGCGCCGGGAAGCCGCGCCCGGTGGTGCTCAACACCTGGGAGGCCGTGTACTTCGACCACAACCTCCCCACCCTGATCGAACTCGCGGACTCCGCCGCCGAGCTCGGCGTCGAGCGCTTCGTGCTCGACGACGGCTGGTTCCGCGGCCGCCGCGACGACTACGCCGGCCTCGGCGACTGGTACGTGGACGAGGCCCTCTGGCCGGACGGCCTCACGCCGCTGATCGAGGCCGTCACGTCCCGCGGCATGGAGTTCGGCCTCTGGGTGGAACCGGAAATGGTCAACCTGGACTCCGACGTTGTCCGAGCCCACCCGGAATGGCTTGCCGGGCCCTCCGCCCAGAGCTACAAGGACGGCGGCCGGCTGCCGCTGGAATGGCGCCACCAGCACATCATAGACCTCGTCAATCCGGACGCCTGGCAGTACATCTACGACCGCGTGGATGCGCTCCTGCGGGAGAACAACATCAGCTACCTCAAGTGGGACCAGAACCGGGACCTGCTGGAGCACGGCCACGCCGGCCGCGCCTCCGTGCACGCCCAGACCCTGGCCGCCTACCGGCTCTTCGATGAGCTCCGCAAGGCCCACCCCGGCGTCGAGATTGAAAGCTGCTCGTCCGGTGGCGCCCGGGTGGACCTCGGGATCCTCGAGCGCACCGACCGGATCTGGGGCTCGGACTGCAACGACGCCCTGGAGCGGCAGACCATCCAGCGCTGGACCGGGCTGGTGGTCCCGCCGGAGCTCGTGGGCGGGCACATCGGCCCCACCACCTCGCACACGACCGCCCGCACCCACGACCTCTCCTTCCGCGCCATCACGGCCCTGTTCGGCCACTTCGGGATGGAATGGGACGTTCGGCAGGTGAAGGGTGCCGAGCGCGAGGAGCTCAAGCGCTTCATCACGCTCTACAAGGAGCACCGGGCGCTGATCCACAGCGGCCGGATGGTCCGCGCGGACCTGCCCGACGACGCCCTGATGCTGCACGGCGTCGTGGCGGACCTGGACTCAGGTGTGGCTGTTGCGACGCCGGGTACGACGGCGGCGCTGTTCGCCCTGGTAAGCACGCGGACCTCGTTTTCGGAGCAGGCGGGACGGATCGCCATCCCGGGTCTCCCCGCCGATGGCAACTACCGGGTGGAGGCCGTCTTCCCGGCCCCCGGCGACGCCGACTACGCCCACACCTTCACGCAGGTGCAGCCCCCGGCGTGGCTCCAGTCGGGAGCCGAGGCCAACGGCCGCTTCCTGGCCGAGGTGGGCCTGCCCATGCCGATCCTCAACCCGGAGCACGCGCTGCTGCTGAAGGTCACTTCGCTCGGCAGCTAGCCCGCCCGGCTGGTGGCCGCGTAAAGGCGCTGCGCTAAATACCCGGCGCTACGCGTATGCCCGTAGCGCAGGGTATTTTGCGCAGCGAGGGCGCAGTTGCGCAGCGAAAATCACGCCGCCGCCTACCCCCGAAGCGCCAGTCAGCCCTGCGGCAGCCGCAGCACGTCCATGGCCGCCTGCAGATACGGCACGGGATCCGGGTCCGCCCCTGCGGCCCACCGGGTCCACGCCTCAAAAGTCGCCCCGATATAGGCGGCGCACAAATAGCCGGCAGTGTCTTCGTCGACGCCGGCCGCAGCGAGGTAAAGCCGGGCGCGCTCGCCCTGGGGCGCCAGCGAAGCGTAGCTCCGGCTTGCCAGTTCGGGATGTTCGGCGATCAGGCGCAGGCGTCCGCGCGTCACGGCGAGGTCGGGAATCACTGCCGCCCCGGCCAGGGCCGCCATCCGCAGCCCGGCCAGGATGTCCCCGTCGGCTGCTGCGTTGACCCGGGCGTGCTCGAGGACCAGCCCGGAGGCCTCAACCACCGGTTCGATCCCGCCCCAGATGAGATCGGCCTTGCTGGCGAAATATCGGTAGAGGCTCTTCCGGCCGATGCCCGACTCGCGTGCGATGTCCTCCATCGAGGTCTGCTCGTAGCCCTGGGCGGCGAACAGGCGCAACGCGATGCCGGCCACGGCGTCCGGGTCGATCGTCACCGGGCGCCCGGCGACACGTGTGACGGCGGGCGCCCGGTCTTCCTCAGGCATCCCACCAGTATCCACCCTTACATAATGACACAGCGTGTCATAAGCCGGCGGTGACGCAATCTCCAACGTTCGGAAGGACATCATGGGCACCGAAGCTTCATGGCAGGAAACCACCACCACGGGCCGCTTCGCCGGCAGGACCGTCATCGTCACGGGCGCAGGCTCGGGGATCGGCCAGGCCACGGCCCTGCGCATCGCCAAGGAGGGCGGCAAGGTCATCGCCGCGGACATCAGCAAGGAACGCCTGGACGACCTCGTGGTCGAGAACGCCGGCCTGGACCTGGTTCCGGTGCCCGGCGACATCTCCACCGAGGAGACCGTGGCCGCCGTCGTCGCCGCCGCCGAAGGACGGGTCGACGCCCTCGCGAACGTCGCCGGCATCATGGACAACTTCGCCCCGATCCACGAAGTGGACGACGAGCTGTGGGAGAGGGTCTTCCGGATCAACGTCACCGCCCTGATGCGCCTGACCTGTGCCGTGGTGCCGCTGATGCTCGAGGCAGGCGCCGGCTCCGTGGTCAACATCGCCTCCGAGGCCGGCCTGCGCGGTTCCGCCGCCGGCGCCGCCTACACCGCGTCCAAGCACGCCGTCGTGGGCCTGACCAAAAACTCGGCCGTGATGTACGGGCCCCAGGGACTGCGCTTCAACGCCGTGGCCCCCGGCGCCACCATCACCAACATCGAGGTCACCTGGGGATCCCAGCTCGCGGCCGAGCGCCTCGGCCCGCTGATGGGTGCCACCATTCCAGCCCCTGCCACCGCGGCGCAGCTCGCCGCCTCCATCACCTTCCTGCTCAGCGACGACCGGCACCAACGTCAACGGCGCCATCCTCGCCTCCGACGGCGGCTGGTCCGCCCTGTGACTGTTGCCCGGAACCCTTGACAGTTCTCCGCCGCCGTCATAGCCTACAACCAAATGGTTGTAGATCAGTTGAGTGATGTCGAGGTCGATCGCCTGTTCCGGGCGTTCGCCGACGCCACCCGCCGGGACATCGTGCGGCGGGTGACGGTGGCGGAGTATTCGGTCTCCGGCCTTGCCGCCCTCTACGCCATGAGTTTTGCCGCCGTCCAGAAGCATGTGGCGGTGTTGGAGCGCGCCTCCCTGGTCACGAAGGAGAAGCGCGGAAGGGAGCAGATCGTGCGGGGCAATCATGAAGGCCTGCAGAAAGCCCGGCGGCTGCTCGATGAGTACGAGGCGATCTGGCGGCAGCGCGCCGAGCGGATCGCAGACATTCTCGCTGAAGGATAGGAAGGGTTCCGTAATGACTGTTGTCAGTTCCACCAAGAATCTTGAGGCACTCAGCTTCACCCTCGTCGCCGAGTTCGATGCGGACGTTAAACGCGTCTGGCAGATCTGGGAGGACCCGCGGCAGCTTGAGCGCTGGTGGGGTCCGCCAACCTGGCCGGCCACCTTCGAGCAGCTCGACTTCCAGCCCGGCGGGAAAGCCGCCTATTACATGACCGGCCCCGACGGTACGAAGGCGCGCGGCTGGTGGCGCATCACCTCCATCCAGGCTCCGAACCAGCTGGAGTTCGACGACGGCTTTGCCGACGAGAACGGTGCGCCGGTCGAGGCGATGGGCACCACCCACGCGACCGTCACGCTTGAGGAGATCGGCGACCGCACCAGGATGACCGTGCTCTCCACGTTCGAGTCGGAAGAGCAGATGAACCAGATGGTCGAGATGGGCATGGAAGAGGGCATGAAGGAGGCGGCCGGCCAGATCGACGCCCTCCTCGCCGAGCGCGCCCACGCCTGACCAGCCACTTGGAGCGGCGCCCGCCCAAATGGCGCAGTGCAAGTGGACGACGGCGGGAGATTCCCGCCGTCGTGCTCTCTTGTCGCCAAGTGTCCGTCAACACTTGTATCCGGCGCGGGCCCGGGCCAGCATTGAACCGTTGGGGGACCGGCGGCCAGTGTGGCGCCGGCGCTCCGGAAGAGGTGCGGCGGCATGTCCCAAGAGGTCCGCGGTTATCCCGATCCAGGGTTGCCGCCGTTAGTCAGCCAGGCCGATTTCGCCGGCCTTCCGGGGCTGTGCCACCTGGCGGCCGCGGGGGAGACGCCCATGCTCGCCTCCCAGGAGGCACTCTTCAGCGAATTCATGCACGACAAGGCCCTCGGGATGGGCGGGCGGGAGCGCATCTACGCCAAGGTCTCGCGGACTGCGGACTCGCTGGCCGCCCTGCTTGGCTGCCGGCCGGCCGAGCTTGGATTCCCCCAAAACGTCGCGCAGGCCGTGAACATGGTGGCGCGCAGCATCGACGTTCCCGGTGGCAACGTAGTCATGCCGCAGTGGGAATACCCGTCCGACATGTATCCGTGGCGGACCGGCACGAATATGGAAATCCGGCTGGTCCGGAGCCCGGACCACCTGATGGATCCACAGCGTTTCGGCGACGCTGTGGACCCTGCGACCAGGGCGATCGTGACCAGCCTGGTCTCGTACTACACCGGCGAGCTGATCGACCTGAATGAATACCGCGCGATTGCGGATTCCTGCGGCGCGGTGCTGGTCGTGGACGTATCCCAGGCCTTGGGTGTTGCGGGTTTCGACATTTCGCTGGCTGATTTCGCCGTCGCGTGCGGTTACAAGTGGGCCCTGGGCACCCACGGCGCCGGGGTCGCGTACTGCAACGCTGCCCGGCAGCCTGGCTGGCAGCCGCGGGAATCCGGCTGGACCTCTGCAGTGTGGGTCGATGCGGACGTCCGCGACACCTCCATTACCCCGGTCCGGGACGGGCGGCGCTTCGAACTCGGCAACCCGGCCGCCCTGTGCGTACAGATCCTGGGAGCCGGCATCGACTACCTGCGCGCCAGCGGACTGGCCAGAATCGAGGCCCATGTGCGGGCACTGACCGACGTTTTGTGGATTGAGCTCGACGCCCTTGGGATGCGCATGCTCACCCCGGCTGACTCCGCCAGGCGGGCAGGAATCGTCGCGTTCGAGGTCGACGACGAGGGCGTCTGGCGCCGCGGTCTTGAGGCCCACGGTGTGCTCGCCTGGACCGGAGACAAACGGGTGCGCATTTCGCCCCACCTGTACAACGGGATGGCGGACATCCGGCAGGCCATCGAAGCCGTCGAGGCTGTCCGCAAAGGAGTTGGGAAAGGCGGTTCTCCTGCGTGATCTTCTGATAACTACCTAGCCACCAGAGGTGTTGCAACAACAAGCGGCGGAACGGAGGCCCGGTGAGTGCCCGGAAGGACGGAAGGAAACCACCCTTCGAGGTACTCTTCGCTGTTTGGTCGTTGATGGTGGCCATCGCAGCGCTGGACATCCTCGGCGCATTCGCCATCTTCCAAATGGAGACAGGTCAGACAGCAGAAGAACCCAAGCCGGCATGGGTCCCCTGGCTTTTCGGATTCATCCTGCTGCTGTTCTCTCTGATCGGTGCGAGCTTCGTGCTAACCCTCAAAGACGGCGACCGCAACATCCGCTACTTCCTTAGCTACACCGTCCTGCTGTACGGCGTCGGCTTCTCCTGGCCGCCGTCTTGGAAGTGGCTGATCTTCCTGGTCCCCATTGTCCTCATCGGCCCACTTTGGCTACCGAGGGCTCGGCGGTTCTTCGACGATGCCACGGACGACGCCGCCTCGGACCCTGCAGGCCCACGTGCGCCCGGGTCTGTTCCATGAGGGGAGAGGCCTGACCGTCCATTGAAAGAGGCCTGGCCAACTGGCCCATCGGCTGGAGTGTGCCAAAGTGCTCCGCTGGAAGGGTGCCAACGACGGCTGCCGGACACGTGCCCTCATGACGACCGGCTTGCAGGACGCCGGGCGCAGATGGTGAATCTTTATGACGAAGGCTGCTTTTCGCGCCAGACCCTGGCGTGGTCGAGGATTCGCGAGATGACGCCGGTCTTTGCATCCGCGTATTCGTTCACATCGCGCCACCCCCGTTGGGAGAGCTTCTTCTTGGTATCGGCATATAGGGCGCGGTCGGTTTCATCGACGCAGAGCCAATCGCGGAGATCTCTGTACTTGGGCACGGAATCGTGCGCCGGGTGAAAGACGTGTAGGTTCACATCTCTTGACGGCGTCTTCAACATGCGGTGCCCGGCCTCGCGGACGCGAAGTACAAAGCCAACGTTCTCCAATGCCGGAACGTATGTCGCCTCATCATCAACGTCCAGGACGGTCAGCAGGATGTCGATAATGGGCTTTGCCGCCAGACGTGGAACTGCGGTAGA
The DNA here is from genome assembly GCF_040546335.1 of Arthrobacter sp. UYEF20. Taxonomy (NCBI): domain Bacteria; kingdom Bacillati; phylum Actinomycetota; class Actinomycetes; order Micrococcales; family Micrococcaceae; genus Arthrobacter; species Arthrobacter sp. UYEF20. The sequence continues at coordinate 181,328 of NZ_JBEPNP010000006.1, forward strand.
TCCGATGTGCTCGACAGACAAGGCCTTCTCGCCGAGAGCGCCACTGATGGATTTGGCTAAAGTCTCGAAGCGTCGGGGCCACTCATGGTCGTACTCCACAATGACAATGGTTCGTTCTTCGCGGCCGCCGATCAATACGCCGTCCAGGTCGGCATCTTCTTCAGACTTCATCGGCCAATCATCTCAGTGGCCTTGCCCAAAACGGGACAGGCAGGAAGACGACGGTGGGAGCTTCCCGCCGTCGTCCTCATTGCGCTATCCATGCCGGGTCTGACCGGTCCACGTCCTGCCGTCCCAGAACCCCAGGACGCCGGGCGTCGCAGTCGGGTATCAGCCCGACGGCGGCGCGGGCGGAGTCTGCTGAGCGGACAGTGAGGGCTCGGCCGGCGGCATGCGTGCATCGGCTGAAAGCTTGCCCGGGGATCGCTGTGGGGTGGTGGACAGAGGCCGCCAGCGCCGACTTCTCCTCGGCAGCGAGCTGCCGGACGAGCGAACGGGCGACTTCAACACGCGTGGTGCGGTGCGTCCACTGCTGACCGTCCCAATATCTGGCCGTACCGCCCTCGTCGTACCACCCCGCCCTGGGTCCGCCAATGTTGAGGCCCGCGGCCAGGACTTCGCCGAACTTGGCTGCGATCCTGTTGGCCGGCTGCGGCGCCGGCGTGGTGAGGTTGTGCCAGAACGCCGCGACGTAGTCATTCGCGTTTTCCTGGCTCCAGCGCCCCGCGGCTACTTCCGCAATGCCGTGCCGACGCTGTCCGGGACTGTCCTGATCGTGCTCTGGAGCGCCTGGCCGCTTGTCAGTGTCGGGCGGATGAGGGGCGAGCAGAGCACCCCGGCAATCAGCCGGGGCCGACCATCCGTGAGGCTGCCGGCGTCGAATTCCTGTCATGAACTACTACAGCCCGGCGGCGCAGGAACGGGTTCGGGACGCCGCATACGATGCAGTCGAGAAGGTCCTCAACAGCATGTTCGAGCCCCTGAGCCGGCATGCCCTCACCGCACGGTGGAACCAGGCCTGCGAGGCGATGGCGAAGCACCTTGAAGCGCAGGACAACGGCGACGAATGACGCACCGGGCGGCAAGCACGTTGCGAGCCGCATCAGGACCTCCCGTCCCTTTAGTCCTGCAATCAGTCCGGCAATTCGCCGCCGCGTAGAACTTCACGGCAGGATGTGAGCATGCCGAAAACCGACCAGCAGCCCTGGGTGAAGAACTACCAGCCGGGAGTCCCGGCCGAGATCGAACTACCCATGGAGTCGCTCGTCGCGAAGCTGGAACAGTCCGTGGCCGAGGCCGGGAGTGCCCTCGCTGGAACAACCCGGAGGAAACCGCGAAGACCCTCACCTCTGATGGCTGGCTGCGCACCGGCGACGTCGTGACCGTGGACCCGGACGGCTTCACCACCATCGTGGACCGGGCCAAGGAACTGATCATCACCGGCGGCTTCAACGTCTCGCCCACCGAGGTGGAGAGCGTGCTCCGCCTGCACCCCGATGTCCGGGACGCCTCGGTGATCGGCAAGCCGCTCGAAGGCGGCGGCGAGATGGTGGCGGCCGCCGTCGAACTTGAACCGGGCACCGAGCTGGACGAGGATGCCCTGCGGTCACACTGCCGCGAGCACCTCGCCGGCTACAAGGTCCCGAAGCGGATCGTCGCGATCGGGGACATGCCGCGCTCGATGCTCGGCAAGATCCTGCGCAAACAGGTCCGCGAGCAGGTCATGCCGCGGCTCTGACGTCCGACGACGGGGGCCGCGCCGCATTAGCCAGATGATTCCAGGACACGCGAACGACGGGACCCGGCCGCCCGACTATGCCGAAACGATCAGAAGCTTGAGCTGCCGGAACGCTGATCCGCATACTGGAAGGCAGTAGCGGAAGTCCCTCGGACGAAGGGGTGACATATTATGAGCAGCGGCGGAAGCGCGTTCCGGCGCCGGGTGGAACGGGCAGCCGAGCTCCGCGCCGTCCGGTCGGCCGGCAGCACGGCCCATGAGCACGACAAGCTGACCGCGGCCGAGGAGGAACTCCGGCAGAAACGCGCGACGGTGGACGACGCCGCCAAGGCCGAATACCTGATCCGCGACGCCATGGCGCAGGGGAAGTTCGACAACCTGAAGTACGCCGGCAAGCCGATTCCCGGTCTGGGGGAGGCCTACGATCCCGACTGGTGGGTCAAGGGCCTGCTGCAGCGCGAGCACATCACCGGGCTGGGCCCGCAGGCCATTCTGCTCCGGACCGAGGACGCCGGACTGGACGCAAGGCTCGAGGCCCAGTACTCCGAGAAGCAGGTGCGGGACATTGTGGAGGACTTCAACGCACGCGTCGTGGATGCGAGGCGGCAGCTCCAGGGCGGGCCGCCCGTGGTCACGAAAACCCGGGACGTCGACGCCGAGCTGGAACGCTGGCGCGCCCGCCGGTCGGCGGCCGCCGCTGCGGCCCCAGCGGAGCCGAGGCGCTCCTGGTGGCGCCGGGGGAAGATGGGCTAGCGGCCAGGGATGACGCAATAGGGCGACGGCGGACCGTCCGCCGCCCGCTCGCGTTCCGAGCGCGGATCCGGAGCAACAGTCAGGCGCCGGCCTCAGGGTGGTCGGCGTCGAACCCGGCCAGCAGGCGCCGGGCGGCCGTGTCCATGTGCGAGTGCATTGCCGCCGTGACGGCAGCCTCGTCGTGTGACTCCAGCGCGCGGAAGATTTCCCAGTGTTCGGCGAGGGCTGCCGCGGCGTGGCCCTTCTCCGTCAGGGCCCGGTCAACCCAGATGCGCAGCAGTGAGCGGATGCTCTGGAGGAGTTCCTTGAGGACCTGGTTGCCCGAGCTCGTGGCGATTTCCCGGTGGAATGCGGCGTCGGCCTCCACGAAAGCGCCCAGATCGTCGAGGCTGTGTTCCATCGTGGCGAGGTTGCCGCGCATGCGCTCCAGCGCGTCGTCGGTGATCCGCAGGGCCGCAAGCTGGCAGGCCTGCACCTCGAGGCCGCCGCGGAGTTCCACCAGTTCGCGGGTGCGCGGGGCGCCCAGCATGAGCCCCCAGCTGAGGGTGCGGGGCAGCAATTCGGAAATGCCGTCGCGAAGGTAGGTTCCGGAGCCGGGCCGGACGATGACGATTCCCAGGATCTCCAGCGCGGCCAGCGCCTCCCGGACCGCGGAGCGGCCGACTCCGAGGGATGCGGCGAGCTGGCGCTCCGCCGGCAACCGGGTCCCGACGGCGATCTCGCCGCTCGTGAAGTACGCCAGCAGGCGTTCCGCAACCTCGGACACCACCGAACCCTGCTCCATGGAACCGAGCGCGGCACTGATTTTGGCCGTCGAGGCGGCGGAGTTAGCGGACACAGTCAAAGCCTAACAACCGGAGCCCGCGGCAGGGCGCGCGGGACTGCTTCAGAAATAGACAAGTCAACCGGTTGACCAATTTCCCAAACGGTCTTATGGTTTAAATCACACGCTTAGTACCGGCCCGGCCAGCTTTCCCGAACTAGGCACAGAGACGCATCCCCAGGCATCCAGCGCAGGAAGCCGCCGGGAGACCAACATCTAGGAGTCAATGTGGACACCACACAATCAGTGGTCGAAAGATCTGCAATCAGGAAAGTGGCAATCCGGCTGGTGCCGTTTGTCGCCCTCATGTTCTTCATCAACTATCTGGACCGCACGGCCATCTCCTTCGCCGGTCCCAACGGCATGAACGCAGACCTCGGCCTCGCGGCAGCCCAGTTCGGCTTTGCGTCGGGGGTCTTCTTCATCGGCTACATCCTGCTGGAGATTCCCAGCAACCTGGCACTGCACAAGTTCGGCGCCCGCCGCTGGCTCGCCCGCATCATGGTCAGCTGGGGAATCGTCTCCCTGCTGTTCACCTGGGCGGGAAGTATTGAGCAGCTCTATGTCCTGCGTTTCATCCTCGGTGTGGCCGAGGCCGGCTTCTTTCCCGGTGCCATCCTCTTCCTCAGCCTCTGGGTCCCGTCCCGGCACCGCAGCAAGATCCTGGCCCTGTTTTACTTGGCCCAGCCGCTGACCACCGTCATCGGAGCCCCGCTGGCCGGCCTCCTCATCCAGCAGCACGGCCTCTTCGGCCTCGCAGGCTGGCGAGTCATGTTCCTCGGCGTAGCGATTCCCGCCATCATCATCGGCATCGTCGCCTGGTTCTACCTGGCTGATTCCCCGGCCAAGGCCAAGTGGCTGACCCCGGACGAGAAGACCTGGCTGACCGGCGCCCTGGAAACAGAGAAGAAGGAGACTGCCGCCAGCAACAAGCACGTCAGCGTCCGCACAGTCTTCGGCAACGGCAAGGTCTGGATGCTGTCCGCCATCTACTTCGGCTTCATCTACGGCCTGTACGCGCTCGGATTCTTCCTGCCCACCATCATCGCCGGCTTCGAAGGCCTTTACGGCACCAAGTTCGACGTCCTCCAGAAGGGCCTCATCACCGCCATCCCGTACCTGCCCGCGGCCTTTGCCTTGTACTTCTGGTCCAAGGACGCCACGAAGCGCGGCGTCAAGACCTGGCACATCGCCCTGCCCGCCCTGGTCGGCGGGCTGAGCATCCCTCTGGCCCTGTTCGCGGGATCGCCGGCTGCCACCATCGCCGTCATCACCATCACGGCCATGTCCATCTTCGCCGCACTGCCCAACTTCTGGACGGTCCCCACGCAGTTCCTCACCGGAGCCGCAGCCGCAGCCGGCATCGCCCTGATCAACACCGTGGGCAACCTGGCCGGCTTCAGCGCCGGCTACATCACCGGTTGGCTCAAGGACCTGACCGGCGCCTACACCGTACCGATGTTCGTCGTCGGCGGCTTCATGCTCCTCTCCGCCATCCTCATGGTGGTCCTGAGCCGCTCCGGCAAGGTGAGCGAAGGAGTGCCCGCCGAAGCGCTGGACGAAGCAGGGGCCGGCCACCACAGCCAGGCCTGACAGGCCCGGGGGCGTCCCCCTTACCCGGGGACGCCCCCGCACCAATCCGCGCCAGCCGGCGCATGCAGCCCCGCCGCCGCCACGTCCCGCCACCGACCGCCGCCCCCGTCCGCAGACACGACCCGCCCCCCAAGAACAATTTCCCTCAGCTAGCCTCTATATTTTCCGGGAGACACCGCATGACCCGCCTGTTCAATGAACCTTCAGCCTTCGCTGACGAAATGATCGAGGGCTTTGTTGCCTCCCACGGCCGCTGGGTCAGGCGCGTCTCCGGCGGCGTCGTCCGCAACACCCGCAGCACACCCGGCACCGTTGCCCTGGTGATCGGCGGCGGCTCCGGCCACTACCCGGCCTTCGCCGGCCTCGTGGGCCAGGGCCTGGCCCACGGCGCTGCGATGGGCAACCTCTTCGCCTCCCCGTCCGCGCAACAGGTCTACAACGTGGCCAAGGCCGCCGACAACGGCGCCGGCGTGCTGCTGGGATACGGCAACTACGCGGGCGACGTCCTGCACTTCAACCAGGCCCAGGAACGGCTCCGCAAGGAGGGCATCGACTGCCGGAGCATCGCGGTCACCGACGACGTCTCTTCCGCGCCGCCGGCCGAACGGGCCAAGCGAAGGGGCATCGCCGGTGACCTGACGGTGTTCAAGGTGGCTGCCGCGGCAGCGGAGGCCGGCTACTCCATGGACGCCACCGTGGAGATCGCCGAACGCGCCAACCACCGGACCCGCTCCTTCGGTGTTGCCTTCACCGGCTGCACCCTGCCCGGCGCCGACCACCCGCTCTTCTCCGTTCCGGAGGGCCGCATGGCCGTCGGCATGGGCATCCACGGTGAGCCCGGCATCGGGGAAACGGACATCCCGACGGCGGACGAACTCGCCGAATTGCTCGTTGCCAAGCTGCTCACCGAAATCCCCGAATTCCCCGAAGACGCCGGCACCGGCACCGGCAGCCCGCGCCGCGTGGTCCCCATCCTCAACGGCCTGGGCAGCGTCAAATACGAGGAACTCTTTGTGGTCTACCGCCGCGTCGCCCAGCTCCTCGCCGCAGCCGGCCTGGACGTCGTGGACCCCCAGGTGGGCGAACTCGTGACCAGCTTCGACATGGCCGGAACCTCGCTGACGCTCTTCTGGCTCGATGACGAACTGGAAACCCTCTGGAATGCCCCCGCCGACGCCCCTGCCTTCCGCCGCGGCGCCGTTACGGCCGCGGCGCTGGAAACGCCCGCCGGAGGAACAGGCGGCGCCGCATATGCCGAAGCGGCCCAAGTCGAACTGTCCATCCCGGAGGCCACCGCGGAATCCCGGGCCGGGGCCGTCCGTGTGCTGGCCGTTCTGGGCGCGGCGAAGACCGTGGTGGACGCCAACGCCGATGAACTCGGCCGGATTGATGCCATCGCCGGCGACGGCGACCACGGCATCGGCATGGAACGCGGAGTCGGGGCGGCCGTCGGTGCCGCCGCAGACGCCGTCGGCCGCGGGGCTGGAGCCGCCACGACGCTCCGCCTCGCAGGTGATGCCTGGGCAGACAAAGCCGGCGGCACCTCCGGTGCGCTGTGGGGCATGGCGCTGCGGGCCGTGGGCGACGCCCTGGGCGACTCCGAGGCTCCCGACGCCCGGGCTGTCGCCGACGGCGTGGCCGGCGCTGCCGCCGCGATCATGGAATTCGGCAAGGCAAAACCCGGCGACAAAACACTGGTGGACGTCCTGGTCCCGTTCCGCGACTCCCTCAGCGCCGGCGTCGACGCCGGTAAGTCCCTTGGGGAGGCCTGGGGCGCGGCGGCCCGCGTGGCGGAGCAGGCGGCCGAAGACACCGCCGGGTTGCTGCCGCTGATGGGACGCGCACGTCCCCATGCCGAGAAGAGCCTCGGCACCCCCGACGCCGGTGCCGTCTCCATGGCGCTGATCGTACGGGCAATTCACGCCACCCTCACCGAGGGCACCCCCGCCGAGAGCACCTCACCGAGAACAAATACAGTCAAGGAGAACGCATGAGCGCCAAACTGCGCCTGGTAATCGGAGCCGACGACGCCGGATTCGACTACAAAGAGGCCCTGAAAGCCGACCTCGAGGCCAGCGACCTCGTCGAATCCGTCCACGACGTGGGTGTGGATGCCACCAGCCACACGCCCTACCCCTCGGTGGCCATCGCGGCTGCCGAACTCATCGCCGCCGGCAAGGCGGACCGTGCCCTCCTGGTCTGCGGAACCGGGCTGGGCGTCGCCATCGCGGCCAACAAGGTCCCCGGCATCCGGGCCGTCACGGCCCACGACAGCTACTCCGTGGAGCGTTCCGTCCTGAGCAACAACGCCCAGGTGCTCACCTTCGGCCAGCGTGTCGTAGGCCTGGAACTCGCCCGCCGGCTCGCCAAGGAGTGGCTGAGCTACACGTTCGACGAATCCTCCGCCTCGGCCGGGAAAGTCACCCTGATTAAGGACTATGAAGGTGTCACTTCCCGCTAAGCGCAGCGCCGCCGCTTCCGTGACGCCAGGGGCCGTCATCGGCGTCAGCCTCAAGATGTACCTCGGCTACGAGCGCACGCTGCAATGGTGCCGGGAGGTTGCCGAAATCGCGTCGGCACACCCGGCGGTCCGGAGCGGCCACCTCGAACTGTTCGCCCTACCCGCCCACCCGGTGCTCGCCGAAGCGGCACGGATCCTGGGCCCGGCCGGGGCCGGCACCGGAGCCCAGGACATCTTCTGGGAGGACGAGGGCGCCTTCACCGGCGAAGTCGGCGGAAAGATCATCGCCGAGGTCGGCGGCCGGTACGCGGAAGTAGGCCATGCCGAGAGGCGCCGCATCTTCGGCGAGGATGACGACGTCATCGGGCTGAAGACCGCGGCCGCCTACCGCAACGGGCTCACGCCGGTCCTGTGCGTCGGAGAACCCGGCCGCGGGACGGCAGCGGACGCCGTCAGGCACTGCATCCGCGAGATTGATGCGGTGCTTAACCGGGCCGAAAGCCTCCTCCAGTCCGGACGGACAATCGTCGCCTACGAACCGCAGTGGGCCATCGGCGCGGCCGAACCGGCCACGCCGTCTTTCATCAGCGACGTCATCCGCGGCCTGGATGCGCACCTCCGCAGCCGTCCCGGGCAGCCCGACAGCCCGGTCATCTACGGCGGCAGCGCCGGATCCGGCCTCATCGGACAGTTGGACTCCGCCGTGGCCGGGCTCTTCCTGGGCCGCTTCGCCCACAACCCGGCCGCACTCAGGACCATCCTGGACGAGACCGCCGAACGGCTGGGGCTCCTGGCCCGGACAGGGGCGACGGCATGAGCATGAGCACCAGCACCATCGGGCTGAGCAGCTACGCCTTCTTCTGGCAGCTCTCGGAGAAGGTTTCGGAGCCCATCAGCCTCCACCAGGCGCTGGAGCGCACCGCGGTCCTCGGCGTGGACCTGTTCCAGATCTGCGACTACGCACCGCTCGAAGCCATGAGCGAAGCGGAACTCAAAGCCACCCGGGCCACGGCCGGCTCGCTGGGAATCGCGCTGGAACTGGGCACTAAGGGCATCCGCCCGGACCACCTCCGGAAGTTCCTGCGGATTGCCCGCATCCTTGGCTCGCCGCTGCTGCGGACCATGTTCAACGTGCCGGGCCACTCTCCTTCCGCGGAGGAAGCTGCCGCGATCTTCACCGCAGTGCTGCCGGAGTTCGAGGCCGCCGGGGTGAAGATCGCTGTGGAAACCTACGAACAAGTTCCCACCGCGCGGATCCTGGAGGTCATCCGCAGCGTCGGCAGCCCCTCTCTGGGTATCTGCAGCGATCCCGCCAATACCGTCGCGGCCCTTGAGCTGCCCCGCGACGTGATTGACGCCGTCGCGCCCTATGTCCTCAACATGCACATCAAAGACTTTGCGTTCAGCCGCAAGGAGGGGTGGGTCGGGTTCACATACGCCGGCGCGCCGCTCGGCGAAGGCCTTCTGGACTATGACTACATGGCCGGAAAGCTTCAGCCCAAAGAAAGAAACATCAACCAGATTGTCGAGCACTGGCTGCCGTGGCAGGACTCCGAAGAAGAGACCATCCGCCTCGAAAACCAGTGGACCCAGCAAAGCCTCGATTTCCTAAGGAGCAAGTGAAATGTCAGCAGAACAATTGACCGTCGCCGTCATCGGGGCCGGAGGCAAAATGGGGCTGCGTGTTTCAGCCAACCTCCAGAAGAGCGCCCACACCGTCTTCTACAGCGAGAACTCGCCCGCCGGACAGGAACGCGTCCGGGCCGAAGGGCGCGAGATCAGCAGCACAGAGGACGCCATCACGGACGCCGACGTCGTGATCCTCGCCGTCCCGGACACCGTACTGGGCGTCGTTTCCCAGGGCGTGGTTCCCCAGATGAAGTCGGGCGCCATCCTCCTCACGCTTGACCCCGCCGCCGCCTACGCCGGCCTCCTGGCCAAGCGCGACGACGTCGTCCAGGCCGTGGCGCACCCGTGCCACCCGTCCGTGTTCCTGGAACGCACCACCAAGGAGGAATGGGCCGATACCTTCGGCGGCCAGGCCGCCCCGCAGAACGTCGTCGCCGCCATCGACGAGGACGCCTCCGAGGAGAGCCGGGCCGCCGCCGAAGCCACCATCAAGGTCATCTACGCCCCCGTGATCGACGTGCACTGGGTCACCGTGAAGCAGCTTGCCATCCTGGAACCCACCCTCGTGGAGACCGTGGCCTGCATGATCGGCACCCTGCTGAACGAGGCACTCCACGAAACCGTGCACACTGCCGGCGTCCCGGAGGAAGCCGCCAAGGCCATGCTCTTCGGCCACGTCCAGATCGCCCTCACCAACGCCCTGCGCGGCTCCAACCCGTTCTCCGAGGCCTGCGAAATCGCCATCCAGTACGGCAAGGACACCATCATCAAGGACGACTGGAAGAAGATCTTCGACGACTCCGAGCTGGACAGCGTGATCGCCAAGATGCTGAAGCTGGACTCCGTCAACCGCTGAGCCATTAGGCCGGCGCCGGCTCCGCGGCGCGGCCGGACAGCAAGACCCAACAGCAGGACAAAGAGGACGACGGCGGGATGCTCCCGCCGTCGTCCTCTTGCGTCCGGTGTCAGATGGTCCGCGGCGCCCTCGTGCGTAGAGCCAGAAGGTGCCCTTGACATGACCTGCGTCACATGGGATGGTATCAACATCAGATGGTCAGACCAACTGGCCACTCGCTCAACTTTCTGGTTTGTTTTCCCTGTTCTACATCTGGTTTGTTTTCCCTGTTCTACATAAGGAGTAGCTTTATGAATCTTTTTTCGCTCATGCAGAAACGAACTGCCGCTCATGGGCCGATCCGGGTCGGCGTCATCGGTGCCGGCAAATTCGCGTCCATGTTCCTCACCCAGGCGCTGAACACCGAGGGGATTCATGTGGTCGGCGTGGCGGACATTGACGTGCCCAAGGCTCGGGGTGCGCTGCAGCGGACGGGCTGGCCGGCCGACCGGTACTCCGCGAAGAACTTTGCTGAGGCCCTGCGCCACGGGACGACGTTCGTCACGGACAGCTCCGCGGACCTGATCCAGCTGCCCCAGATTGAAGTGATCCTGGAGGTCACCGGCAACCCGATCGTCGGCACAGCCCATGCCGTGCAGAGCATTGACAACGGCAAGCACATCATCATGGTCAATGTCGAAGCGGACTGCATGGTCGGGCCCATCCTGCAGCGCCGCGCCGAGGCGGCCGGAGTCGTCTACTCGATGGCATACGGTGACCAGCCCGCTCTCATCTGTGAAATGGTCGACTGGTGCCGGACCGTCGGGTTCGACATTGTTGCGGCGGGAAAGGGCACGAAATACCTGCCCGAGTACAACTACTCGACCCCGGACACGGTCTGGAACTACTACGGCTTCAGCGACGAGCAGCTTGCGTCGGGGGACTTCAACCCGAAAATGTTCAACTCCTTCCTGGACGGCACCAAGTCCGCTATCGAAATGGCCGCCGTGGCCAACGGGACCGGTCTGACCCCGCAGGACGAAGGGCTCTTCTTCCCGCCCGCCGGCGTCGATGACCTGCCCCACATCTACCGCGAAAAGTCCGTCGGAGGCATCCTCACGCGGCGCGGGACGGTCGAAATTGCCTCCAGCCTCAACCGCGACGGAACCGAAGTCGAACGCGATCTCCGCTGGGGGGTGTACGTCACGTTCGAGGCTAAGACGGACTACGCGGCGCAGTGTTTTGCCGAGTATGGGGTGAAGACCGACTCGACCGGACGCTACGGTTCGCTCTACCGCCCGTACCACATGATCGGGCTGGAACTGGGAGTAAGTATCGCGGCCGCCGTTCTGCGGGGCGAGGCCACGGGGTCGGCCACGGGTTTCCGCGGGGACGTCATGACCACCGCCAAGAAAGACCTCAAAGCCGGCGAGGTGCTGGACGGGGAAGGCGGCTACACCGCCTTTGGAAAACTCGCCCCGGCAAGGATCTCGCTGGAACGCAACGCCCTGCCTCTTGGACTTGCCCACGGCATGAAGCTCAAGCGCGACGTGCCCAAGGACGGAACAGTGTCCTGGGACGACGTGGATGCCGACGAGACCCTGCTCGCGGTCCAGATCAGGCGCCAGCTCGAGAGCGAATTCCGCTCGGAATTGCTTTTAAGCATGTAGGTCTGACCGTCAGGCCAACAACTACGATGGAAGGGCCGGACCGTCAGCGGCAGACTGACGGCCGGAAATCGAAGGAGTGGTCCGCATGACGGCTGAAGCATGGGAACCGGTACAACGGGTCCGTACTTACGAACAGGTGATGGCCCAAATCGAGGAGCGCATTCTCGATGGCCGGCTCAAGGCCGGCGACAAACTGCCCAGCGAGCGGGATCTGGCCGCGTTGCTGGGCGTGTCAAGGCCGTCCCTGAGGGAGTCCCTCCGGGTACTGGAAGCACTCGGCATCGTGGACATCCGCCCCGGCGGCGGGGCGGAGGGCGGGGCTGTTCTCGTGGGTGAGCCCGGCCTGGGGTTTGTAAACCTCCTCAAGCTCCAACTAGCACTCGGCCAGTTTCATCAAACGGAAGTTCTCGAAACCCGCATCGCCTTGGAGACGTGGTGCTGCGAGGAGGCCGCGGTGCGGGCCACCGAGCAGGACCACCGGGAACTTGGTCTGATCCTGGACCGGATGGACAACCCGGACATCACCACAGACGAGTTCAACCGCCTGGACGCGGCCTTCCACGTCCGGATCGCCGAATCCACGGGAAATTCCCTGACCTCGCACCTGATGGGGTCCCTGCGGATCGCCATCAACCGGCAAATGATCGAAGCTTACGCGCGGCTGGAGAACTGGAAAGAAACGGCCACCGTGGTGCGGCGGGAACACAGGGAAATCCTGGACGCCCTTCAACGGCGCGAGCCGACCGCGGCCAGGCAGTGCGTGGGTGACCACATTCGCAGCTTTTACAACATAGGAAACGTCGGGGCCTGAACCAGCCTCCGTGACGCCGGCACGCCGGCCTCACCAGGTACAGCGTCTGCGACAAGCAGGGGCAGGGATTATCCCGGCCCCATATCGAAGGGGATATGGACGCACATGAGCGCTCTCACGCAGTCACACGCTAGGCAGGCCGAGCAAGGCTCGCCGGACAAACTAAAAGTCGCAATCGGCAGTGCCGTGGGAACGACCATTGAGAACTATGATTTTCTCGCGTACGGCACGGCAGCGGCGCTGTACTTCGGCAAGGCATTCTTCCCGGGCCAGGACCCGCTGGCGGCCACATTGCTCGCCTTCGCAACCCTCGCCGTCGGCTTCGCCATGCGACCGCTCGGCGGACTGATCGGCGGCTATCTCGGCGACAAGTACGGACGCAAACCGGTCCTGGTCGGCGCACTGCTGGTAATGGGGGCCGCGACATTCCTGATCGGCGTCCTTCCCACCTACGAGCAGGTGGGCGTTCTGGCTCCGATCCTGCTCGTCGCTATCCGCGTCGTCCAGGGCTTGGCGTTCGGCGCCGAATGGGGCGGGGCCATCATGATGACCTTCGAACACGCCCCCTGGCGCCAACGGGGACGCTACACGGGAATCCCGCAGGCCGGCGTCCCGCTTGGTTTGCTGCTGGCCAACCTCGTCTTCCTTGCCACCACCGGCTGGAACAACGAATGGTCCTGGCGCGTACCGTTCCTCGCCAGCTCGATCCTGATCGTCGCCGGCATCATCATCCGCTTGAAAGTCAGCGAATCACCTGAGTTCGAGGAAACCAAGGCCAAGGGCGAACTCGTCAAGAATCCGCTTCTGACCGTCATCAAAAATGACTGGCGCACCATCCTGCGCGTCATCGGCCTTCGGCTCGCCGAATCCGGCGGCTTCTACGTCATCGTCACTTACCTGCTCTCCTACATCACCACGAACAAGATCGTCGACCGCCAGACCGGACTGACCGGCCTGGTGCTCGCCGCGGCACTGGGAGTCGCCGCCACCATTCTCTGGGGGCGCCTCACCGACGGGATCGGACGCCGCAAGCTCTACATCATCGGCTCAGCCGGCATCATTCTCTTCGGCTTCCCGATGTTCATGCTGGTCAACACCGGGGTGCCGTTCCTGATCATCCTCGTCTACATCATCGGCCTCCCGATCCTCCACGACATGCTCGCGGGCTCCCAGGGCGCCTGGTTCTCCGAGCTGTTCCACGCCAGCACCCGCACCTCCGGGGCATCCATCGGCTACCAGTTCTCCGCCGCGATCTCCGGCTTCATCCCCCTGATCGCGGCAGCCACCGCGGCTGCCTGGGGCTGGGGCGGCGTGTCAATCGTGTACATGGCATGCGGAGCCATCGGACTCATCGCGGCGCTGGTCACGCGGGAAACCTGGGCCAGCCGGGAAAAGAACGAAGTCAACCAGCTGATCGCCACCGGCAAGTAACCCCGGTTTCGGCCCGGGCCGGCCCTGCGCCGGCCCGGGCGGACGTCTGTCACAGGCCATTTCGCGGGAACATCTGCGGCGCCCCGGGGGTTAAATTCCTTGAGGAAAGAAAAAAATGAGCACCACCTGCACAGCACTGATCGTCCCGGCAAAGCTGGCCGAACCCGTCCGGATCGAGCCGTTGGACGCCTGCCTGGAAACGCTCCAACGAATGGTCGACGGCGATGTCGACTCCGTGCAGCGCGGCGACTGGGACGTCTACTTCAACTCCGTCGGCAAACTGAGCAACCTGCCGCCGAATCTCCGGGCAGGTCAGTTAATGCACGAATGCGGACTGGACCTTGCCGACGTCGTCCGGGGGACCGCCGTGTTCCTGGGCCACACCGAACACGGCGGCGCAGCCGAGCTGCCGCGGCATCTGGGCCGCCGGGCCGCAGCGCTATTCGACATCCCCCTGGCCGCCTAACAGTCCGCCCGGGACGTTTCACCCCAGCAGATCGTCCTGATAGCACCAGCGCCAGTCTTCGCCCGGTTCAATGCTCCGCATCACCGGGTGGCCCGTGGCGTCGAAGTGCCTGGAGGCGTGCGTTCCGGGCGAAGAATCACAGCACCCCACGTCTCGTGGGCGTACTCGCTGGACAGCGTGATCGCCAAGATGCTCAAGCTGGACTCCGTCAACCGCTGAGCCATTAGATCGGCGCCGGCAACGGGCCGGGCGGCTCCCTGAGCGGCAGGCGCGGAAGAGGGCGACGGCGCGATCCTCCCGCCGTCGCCCTCTTTGCCACGTTGGCAAAGCCCGGAGCGTTCAGTAGGCAGCCCGGCCGCCGGGCCGGGCCGAATCCCGCTTGGGCTCCTTCCGGGCGCGCAGCGCGTAAACACGCGCCCGTTCGCTCGAGAGGGCAAGGATCAGCAGGATGTCGAGCGTCAGCCCGGGGAGATTGGACTGCAGCGTGATTCCCGGGCCGCCGTTGAGCACGTCAAGTGCCTGGAGGAAGATGGCCGACGCACTCAACGCCATTGCCGAGGTCCGCGCCCAGTTCCGCCCCCGGAACACGAACCAGGCGAGCAGCAGCTCCGCCACCGCAAATACGAGCACCACCACGAGTGACGCGAGGAGCATGCCTTCCGCCTGGCCGACGGTGATTCCGGAACCGTTTTCCGGGTGAAGCAGCGGTTCCAGATGCTCCTCCTGGAACAGGAAGAACGAAAGCGCCAGGAGGCCGGCGGCCACCGCCCGCGCACCGACGAGGGCCGCGCCGATGATCGTGGGGGCGGGCCGCTTGCTGCGGCTGTCGCTCGGGGGCCCGGCAGCGGATGTCCCGGGCGCGGTGGTCTTCCGGAGATCGACGATGGGAAGGTCGCCGTCGGTGGTGATTGTGTCTCCGCCGCCATTGCGGGAGTGGTAACCGGTCGAGAAGTCCCGGATCACCCTGACTGCCGCCGCCGGATCGGCCCGGACGACGCTGGCAACAACGTGGTCGCGTTCGGCGTCAGTCCGCTCGTCGATCTTGTGGGTGATCTGCAGGGTGAAGAGCGAAAAGCCGATGCTGCGGTCGTAGGTTCCGGCGGCCAGCCAGTCCGCCGCCAGCCCGCCGGGCAGCAACCAGCCGGGCGGGCAGCGCCAGAAACGCACGTGGTGGCGCTTTCCCGGGGTCCCGTCGACTTCCTGCTGGTAGGCGAAATCCTGCTGGCGGCCGAACAGGTACAACGGACTCACCGGGGCCTGGAGATAGCTGCGGCGAAGGACGGTTGCGGAGACTATTCTGCGGCTGCTGGCCAGCGTCAGGTCATCAGCCAGCGTCCATCCGCCGGCCCGCATCACACCGTGCACCTGCGGCTCTGATCCCAGCAGGGCCACATTGACCGGATCGCCGAGCAGCCCGTCGCTGGTGCGCGCCCGCCCGATGAAGTAGTCCGGAACATAGATGCGCGTCAGGATCCGGTGCAGCCGGGGGAGTACCAGATAGGCGAGGAGCGCCCAGAAGACGAACAGGAACCAGAGCTGGGCCCAGCCCCACTGGAAGCTCGCCTGCAACAGCAAGGACGTCAGCCACACCGCCGAGACACCGCCGACCACGAAGAACACTTTGTCCAGCATCGAGTAAGGAGTCTCGCCACTCACGGCGCGGACCTCAACCTCAACGTCGGGCCTGGTCATGGCGGCCATATTACTAGGCTGTGACCGTCAGATGGTCCGCGGCGCCTTGGCGAGGTTCTCGGCGAGTTCGGCCGCGTTCTGGCGGACGACGTAGGCCGGCCGGTCCCGCTCCAGCCGCCAGCTCTCGGACAGCGGGCCGATGCTGACCGTGTCGAAGCCGAACTCGTCGTAGAGCGTGGCCACGAGCTCGCTGGCCTCCGGGAAATCGCTGGCCGTGGCAAGTGCCCGGCGATCCGGGGATCCTGCCGGGGACCCGTCCGTGCCGATCTGGGTATACATGATGTGGTTGAAACCCTTGGCCACCTTGGAGTGCGGCAGGTGTTCCTGCAGCAGCCCGGAGGTGGTGGCCTCGCCGTTGTCCAGAGCGGGGACGTGGCCGTCACGTTCCCAGTAGTAGTTGTTCGTGTCGATGACGATCTTGCCGGCGAGCGGTTCCACGGGTATCGCCCCGAGGCTCTTGAGCGGGACGGTGACGACGGCGAAATCGCCCGCCGCCGCAGCCTCGGCCGGCGTCGCGGCCCGGGCGCGGGGACCCAGCTCCGCGACCAGCTCCGCCAGCGTCTCCGGACCGCGGGAGTTGCTGATCACGACGTCGTAGCCGCGCTGCACCGCCTTGCGGGCAAGCTGGCCACCAATGTGTCCTGCACCGATGATTCCGATTGTTGTCATGTCCGGGCCAACAGCAGCCGGGGCGGAGATATTTCATCGAGGCGATTCCTCGCCGCAGCTATCCGTGGCTCCCTGCCCTTTCGCGATCCCGCGGAACAGCCGGAGCCCGGTCGCGTGCGTAGGGAAAAGCCGGCGGAAACAGCTGCCCAGGCGTCCGGCGTTCGGTGTCACGGTCGGAATAGGCATCACGCATCGTGGTGAAGAGTCTCTGGGCCTCGTCTTTCAAGGCCTGGACATCAATACCGGGGATCCGGCCGTCTCGCATCACGAGGCGGCCGGCGACGACGGAATGCGTCGCCTGCCGGGCCGTTCCGCTCAGCAGCAGGGTTCGAATCGGATCGTCGATGACGCCGTCCCTGATGTCATCCAGAGCGAAGGCAACGAGATCAGCCTGAGCGCCGACTTCCAGCTTCCCAAGGTCCGGCCGGTCCAGGGCTCGGGCACCGCCTACCGTTGCCGCTTCAAAGTAGTGCTCCGCCGGGGCCGCGTCCAGCTTGCCATCGATCAGCTTGGCCAGCTGCACGCCCGTGTCCATGCCTCGAATGAGGTCCGGCGGGAAGGAATCCGTTCCGAGGCACAGGTTGATTCCGGCGTCCCGGAAAGCGGCGAACGAGTCCAGGGCCATGCCATATCTGAGGGATGTGAGCGGGCAGTGGATGATGGTGACGCGGGCGTCCGCCAAGGTCTGCAGATCGCCTCGATCGTCACCGTCCACGAGAGGGTTCCGGTCCACGAAGATCCCGTGCGGGATGAGCAGGCGCTCACGGATCAGTCCCGTCTGCTGCAGGAGCTGGAGAGGCGTCAGCCCGTACCAGCGCTGCAGCAGCTCCCGCTCCGTTGCGCCCTGAAGGCAGTGCAGCCGGACCAGCGCGTGCCGTTCATGGGCGATTGCAGCCGTAGCGCGCAGGAGATCCGCGGTGAGGGTTTCAATCCTGCACGGCAAGAGCACCCCGTTGACCAGCGGATCCGCCAGTTCCTCGGCATGGTCCAGGAACCGCACGGCGTCGGCAAGGCCGGTACGCCCCTGCTCCTCATCGAAGGCGACGTCCCGTTTCCCGTCGGGCCTGACCACGTTCACTCCGGAACGGTAGGCCGGGCCCAAGTAGCCGCGCAGCCCGATCTGCCGGGATGTTTCAGCCATCTCCGCGAGCTCTTCGAAGCTTTCTGCCCAGGCGGAATGGATCTCCGAGGCTATGGGCATATACGTCGTGACGCCGTGCAGGGCCAGCTGCACCAAGGCGTATTTCCGGATGGTCTGCCGCTCCTGCGCGGTGAAGACGTCCGTGCGGCGGTTGCGGAAATAGTCTTCGGACCATTGCAGGCCATTGACGCGGTCCGCGGACGCCCACGAATCGATCAGCAGGTGATCGATGTCGGTGAGTGCGTCAAGATCGATCAATCCCGGGGTGATGAGGGAGCGGCCCAGATCAAACGACTCGTCCGCCGGACCCTCGTAGTCCGGCCCGACGTACACAATGCGACTGTCCTCATAGACAACGTCTCCGTTGCGGATGAGAACGTGCTGACCGGCTTCATGCCCGAGCACGAATTCCGCGCTGAATCTGGTGCGCAAACCAACCTCCGATTCGATGATCCGGGCGGACCTCAGTCGGACCGCACAAACAAAACCATAGCGGTTTTGGTATACCGGCGCTAGAGCGGGACTTTAACGGACGTCGAGGGAGCTGGGCTAAAAACCCTCCAAAGAGCCAAACTAAAAAGTGATTTACATCTCGACACGGCTCACCTATTCTATTTTGGTATACAAAACGGTTCCTAGCAGGATGCACCTCCACCACCCCGCCCCCGCCCCCGCCTCGTACCGGCGGAAGACCTTCCCCACAAGGACAGTTACCCCATGGCGTCAGAAACCCAGCTCATCGATCAAACCCCTGGCCCGGTCCAGGAACCACAGATCACCCGCCGTCACTGGTGGACGGTCGTGGCCGTTTCCTTGCTTGTCTCAGTGGCGGCGGTCTTGATCGGCACCCATAAATTCCAGCTTGGCCCGGCCCCGGTGGTCCTCTTCCCCATCATCTGGGCCGTGGTCCTCGGTGGAATCCTCGGAACCCAGCGAGTCCGGCGTGTTTCCGGTGCAAGCCGCGCCGTTGCCACGCTGCTCCTGGAGATTGGCATCATCCTCTTCCTCGCCAGGCTCGGCACCCAGATCGGGCCGTCCCTGGCGAAACTCACCGAGCTGGGCCCGGCGATCCTCCTTCAGGAAGTGGGTCATATCTTCGGCACAGTCATCCTGGCGCTGCCGGTTGCCGTGGCCCTGGGGCTGGGCCGCGTGGCGGTCGGAGCCACGTGGTCCATCGACCGCGAGTCGTTCCTCGCCTATGCCATACAGCGGTTCGGCGTCCGGTCCGGGGAGTACAGGGGCGTCTTCTCGGTGTGGCTTCTCGGCAGCCTGTTCGGCGCCGTGTTCATCTCCCTCCTGGCAGGATTCCTTGGCGGACTGAATATCTTCGATCCGCGCGCGCTCGCCCTGGGGCTTGGCCTCGGCTCAGCATCGATGATGCTTGGAGGCGTCGGGGCACTGTCCCTGCTGTACCCGGACCAGGCCGGCGAAATCATGGCACTGGCCGCGTTGTCCAACCTTGTCACCAACATCGTGGGCTTCTATGCGGGAGTGTTCCTGTCCCTGCCCTTGTGCCGCCGCCTCTACGTGTTCTGGAGCCGTCTCGTCGGAAGGGATGACGACGGCGCGTCCACCCGCAGGGTCCGCAACACGGGGGCGGCGCCCGCCCAAACGCAGCTTGCCCCTCCGGTGGCAGTGGACGTCGATCCGCCCCTCAGGGTGACCCGGCGGACCGCGATTCTCGCCTATGCGATCACCGGAGCATCGGCTCTTTTGATGAACTACGTCGGGACAAAGAGCGTCACGTGGAATGACGCGCTGGGCGTGGCCGTGCTTGTGCTGCTGACGGGCCTGTCTTTCCGCCTCGCCCGGCTGCTGCCTTCGGTGCCATCCAGCGTGTGGGTACTGACCTTAACCACCGTGCTTTCGGCGCCGTTCCTGCCCACTGCGGGGCTCATCGCGGGTCTCACCCAGCACCTGGACGTCATCCTCATAGGGCTGCCAGCACTGACACTGATCGGGCTCACCGTAGGCAGGGACATCAAGGCGCTGAAGTCCCTGAGCTGGAAGATCGTCGTCGTCGCCCTCCTGACCTACAGTGCCTCCTTTGTTGCAGCGGCCGCACTGGGCCAGTTTGCGCTCGGCGGCTAGCGAGGCTGCCGCGGAACCCAACGAGCCGGGTAGACGGGGAGGCGCAGAGGGGCGACGGCGGAAAACCGCCGGCGCCCCTCTGCGCGCCTGAAACTCAGACTGCTTTGGTATCCCAAAATGAGTCTGAAGCGCGTCGTTCCCCGCATTCTCCCGCTCAATTCCACCCCGCACCCCAGGATGAGTATCCTTGGTATACCAAATTAGTCAGGAGACGACTGTGGAAAAAATCCGCCAAGCGCCCAAGGGGCGGTCCGGAATCCGAGCGGGTGCCAAGGCCGCATTGACCCTTATCGCTTTGACCCTCGTTTCCATCAACCTTCGGCCGGCGATTACCACCATTGCCGGATCCATGGGCCAGCTGGAAGAAGGGCTCGGGGTGGCTGCTCAGACGCTCCCGCTCCTGGCGGCGCTTCCGGTGCTTGCCTTCGGGATTTCCGCACCATGCGGACCGTGGCTCGCCCGGCGGCTGGGCGCAAGGAAGGCCGTCGCTCTTGCGATGCTGTTGCTTGCCGTGGCACTGACCGCTCGTGTGCTGGTACCTGCCCTCATGCTCCCCGGGACTTTCCTTGCGGGGATGGCCATCATGACGGCAAGCGTGCTGCTGCCCCAGATCGTCAAAGCCAACCGGGGCTCGGGCTGGTGGACTGGCCTGTGCAGCATGGGCTTCGGTCTCGGGGCGGCATTGGGAGCCGGGCTGATTCAGCCGCTGCAACGCGTCCTGGGAGGAAACCTGGCGGGGGCGCTTGCGGTGTGGGCTGTTCCGGCACTGCTGGGCGCGGCACTCATCCTGCGTCAGGGGGGCCGTGCGCGGGCACCCGTGGAGACTGACGTCTCCGCTCACGCGTCGTGCTCCTCCGCTGAGGGCCTGCCCGCGGGCACCCCGGGGCGCACCCGTGCCTCACGGCCGCTGCGGCAGCAGGCAACCGCCTGGGCAGTGACAGCGTTCTTCGGCCTGCAGGCGATGCTGTACTTCGCCGTGACCTCGTGGCTCACGGTCTACCTCGTCTCGCGAGGCCTGACAACCGGCGACGCCGCCGCACTCCTTGCCTGGTACAGCGTGGCAGGCCTCCCCGCCAGCCTGCTGGCGCCGGTTCTGGCGAGCCGGCCGGCGATCCTCAAGGTCATGGCGCCCGGCTTGGGGCTGCTGGTGGCGGCCGCGTTGCTCGGTGTCCTGACGGGCCCGGCTGAGCTGCAGTTCCTTCTGGTGGGTGTTCTGGGCGTCGCCCAGAGCGCTGGATTCGGCCTTGCCATTGCGCTCGTCGTGCTCCGATCGTCAGGGCCCAAGGCCGCCGGGAGGCTTTCGGCGATGAGCCAGGGCCTGGGGTTTGCCCTCGCCTCGCTGGGGCCCTTGGGCGCTGCGCTGCTGCATGATCTGACGGGCGGTTGGGAGGCGACGTTCTGGGCCCTGGCCGGCGAAGCAGGGCTGCTGGCGCTGGCAGGATACTTCGCAGCGAAGGGGCCGATGGTGTCCGTCGACGCAAGGGACGTACCGGCCGCGGACGCCCAGCCGGCCGTCGTCGGAAGCTGAGCCGGGTAGAAGACACACAAAGGAAAAGTGGCAGGTCCCTCGAGCGGAGGGGCTTGCCACTTGGCGTTGTGGGCTTAGGGAAGCAACTGCAGTTGGTCCGCCACGACGCGGCCGCGGTGGATCACGGTGCGGTCCGTGCCCCGGTCCATGACTGCGGAGGCGACCGTCTCGCCGTCCACCAGCAGCAGCTCGGCGGGATCCCCGGCCTCAAGGCCCGGCCGGTGCGCGCTCCCCTTCAACCGGGTGGCAGCCGGGTCCAGCACGCTGGCGCCGCCCACGGTGGCGATCGCCAGGCAGTGCTCGATCAGCTCATCCCTGCGGAAACCGTGGGTGAAGGCGAGCTGCCAGGTGCGGTCCAGCATGTCCGTATTGCCGTACGGGGACCAGTAGTCGCGCTGGCCGTCTTCCCCAAGGCCAACCCGGACGCCGGCCTCGGCCAGCAGCGGGAGCGGCAGTTGCCCTGACTGGGCGGGCGCCACGGAGGCCATCGAAACGTCCAACTCCGCGAATTCCTCGATCAGCCGGTGCGTGGTGGCCTCGGAGACGCTGCCCAGCTGGTAGGCGTGGGACATGGTGACTTTGCCCTGCATCCCCAGGGCGCGGGTGCGCTCAAGCACGAGGTCCGTGCTGAAGACGCCGAGTTCGCCGGGCTCGTGGAGGTGGATGTCGATGGGGACCTGGTACTTCTCGGCCAGGCCAAAGACGAGGTCCAGATGCCGGGCGGGGTCGCGGTCCAGGCTGCACGGATCGATGCCGCCCATGACGTTGGCGCCGGCCCTGAGGGCCTCCTCCATGAGCGGCACGGTGCCGTCCTCAAGCAGGAGGCCGGCCTGCGGGAACGCGATGATTTCGACGTCGGCCTGGTCCTTGAACTGTTCCTTGGCCGCCAGGACCGCGTCGAAACGCTCCAGCCGGCAGTCCACGTCAACCTGGGCGTAGGAGCGGACCCGGGTGGTGCCGCGCGCGATCATCCGGCCGAGTGTGTGGTTGACGCGTTCCTGGAGGGGGACCTCGGCGTGGCGCCAGTTCTGCCGGTCATTCATCATCATGGTCCAGACGCCGGGGCCGCCGGTGTGCTCGCGGAACGGCAGGCCGATGCGGGTCGAGTCCAGATGAACATGGACGTCGGAGAAGGACGGGACCAGCAGCCGGCCGCGGCCTTCGACGACGGTTACCGACCCGCCCAGGGGGCCGGACGAGTCCGCCGGGGTTCGAACGGGGTCATGCGGCTCGACGCCGGCGATCTTGCCGTCCTTTAGCAGGACGTCGCTCAGGGCCTGTCCCCAGGGACGGACGGCGCGGATCAGGGTAGTCAATGTAATGCTCCTTTGTGTTGGGTCTATTTCACACCGGCGGGGGCGGCAGCTGCCAGCCCCGCGTGGTGGCAGGCCGGGGCGGCTGGGCCGGCCGGCGAGGGAATGTCGCTGATACAGAGCTGCTGCTGGCTCTCGGACAGCTTGCCGAACAGCGGGCAGCGGGTGCGGAAGACGCAACCGCTGGGTGGGTTGGCCGGCGACGGGAGATCTCCGCGGAGCCGGATCTTCACCTGTTGCCGGGCCGCGCGCGGATCGGGCAGCGGCACCGCGGACAGGAGCGCCTGCGTGTACGGGTGCAGGGGAAGGCGGAACAGTTCCTCACGGGGGCCCTGTTCGACAATCTTGCCGAGGTACATGACGGCCACCTGGTGGGAGATGTGCCGGACGACGGATAGGTCGTGGGCGATGAAGATGTACGCGACACCGGTGTCACGCTGGATCTCCTGGAGCAGGTTGATCACCTGCGCCTGGACGGAGACGTCCAGGGCGGACACCGGTTCGTCGCACACGATCACAGAGGGTTGCAGCGAAATGGCCCTGGCGATGCCCACCCGCTGGCGCTGGCCGCCAGAAAACTCATGCGGAAAGCGGTTGTAATGTTCGGGTTTAAGGCCCACCTGCTCCATGAGTTCTTTGACGCGGTTCTTCAGCCCTGCGGGCGGATTGATCTTCTGCGCCACCATCGGCGCGGCGATCGCGGTACCGACTGTCTGCCTCGGGTTGAGTGACGCGAACGGGTCCTGGAAGATCATCTGCACTTCGCGGCGGAAGCTGTACAGATCCCGCCCGCGCAGTTTGCTGATATCTACGCCGCCGACGACAACCCGACCGGAGCTGGGGTCCAGCAGGCGGGCGACCATGCGGCCCGTCGTGGATTTTCCGCACCCGGACTCACCCACAAGCCCGAGCGTCTGGCCTCGTTCGAGACTGAACGAGACGCCGTCGACGGCCTTGACTGTTTTGGCTGCGCGGCCGCCGCCGCGGGAGAAGAGCCCGCCCTTGACGGGGAAATGCTTTTGAAGGTTCTCCACCTGGAGAATTGGCTGCCTGTCCATGGCGGGTCCTAACGCGAAGTCCGGATAGTGATGAGCTGGGGGCCGCTGAGATGGCAGCGCTTGCCGTGGCCGGCCTCCACCAGGAGCTCGGGCCGCTGCTCCCGGCAGACGTCGGCGCCGGCCAGCGCGGCGTAGTCGCACCGGGAGGTGAAGATGCACCCTGACGGCAGGTCAAGCAGCGACGGCGGCTGGCCGGGGATCGGGCTGAGGCGGCCGGAGGTGCCGGCGAGCGTCGGCATGGAATTGAGGAGGCCAAGGGTGTACGGATGCCGGGTGTCGTAGAAGATCTCGTCCACCGGTCCGGACTCGACGCACTGGCCGCCGTACATGACAAGCACGGAATCGCAGACCTCGGCCACGACGCCCAGATCGTGGGTGATGAGGATCAGCGCAGAGTTGGTTTCCGCCTGGAGTTCGGCCATGAGGTCCAGGATCTGCGCCTGGACGGTCACGTCCAGGGCCGTGGTGGGCTCGTCCGCGATGAGCAGTTCCGGTTCGCAGATGAGGGCCATGGCGATCATGGCCCGCTGCCGCATGCCGCCGGAGAAATGGTGCGGGTACTCGTCGTAGCGCTGCTCGGGGCTGGGAATCCCCACCCGGCCGAGCATATTGATGGCCGCAGCCCGGGCCTGCTTCTTGCTCGCCTGGTGGTGGACGAGGTAGGCCTCGGCAATTTGGTGGCCGACCGTGTAGAACGGGTGCAGTGCCGACAGCGGGTCCTGGAAGATCATGCCGATGTTCCGGCCACGCAGCTGGCGCATCCCCGACTCGGACAGCGTGATGAGGTCCTTGCCCTGGAACAGGGCCTGGCCGGAGACCTGGGCCGAGGTGCCTTTCAGCAGGCCCATCAGTGCCTGGCTGGTCACCGATTTTCCGGATCCGGATTCGCCAACGATGCCAAGCGTCTGCCCGCGCTCAAGGGTGAAATCCATGCCGTTGACGGCCGAGACCAGGCCGTCGTCGGTGGGGAACCCCACTGACAGGTTCCGGACGTCCAGGAAGGCGGCGGCCGCGCCGCCGTCCGCTGCAGGGGCTGGCGCGGAGGACGGGAAAGTGGCCGCCGAGCTGGGATGGGTCTGGGTCATTGGAGCCTCACTCGGGGATCGATGGCGGCATAGGCGAGGTCGACGGCGACATTGGCGACGATGACGAAGAAGGCGGCCAGCATGGTGATGGCCATGGTGACGGGCAGGTCGCCGGAAATCGCGGCCCGGACCGCGGTGAACCCGAGACCGGGCACGGAGAAGATCTGTTCGGTGAGGACGGCGCCGCCAAGCAGCAGACCGATGTCCATGCCGAGCATGGTCACGATCGGGGTGATTCCGGCCCGGACGCCGTGCTTGAACGTCACGGTCCGCGGGGCCAGTCCCTTGGCCCGGGCCGTGCGGATGAAGTCCTCACCGAATGTTTCAATCATGTTGGTGCGGGTGACCCGGATATAGGAGGCGCTGAACAGCACGGCGAGGGCAATCCACGGCAGCAGATAGTTCAGCATCCATGCCCACGGCCCCTGGGATCCGAACGGGCTGTTGATCTCATTGGTGGTGAACGGCAGGAGATGGAGCTGATTGACAAACACCAGCAGCAGGAACAGGCCCGTGACCGGGATCGGCAGCGAGACGCCCACGGACGCGGCGCCGACGATGAACTTGTCGGTGGCGCTGCCTTTCCTGAGGGCTGCGAGCAGGCCGAGGCCCACGCCCGAAACCGTCCAAAGTACCAGGGCGCCGACTGCCATCGAGAGCGTGTAGGGCAGGGACCGGCTGATGATGTCGGAGACGTTCTCATTCGTCTGGAACGATTTTCCGAGGCAGGGCCACTGGCAGACGGATTCGGCGCCGGGTGCGCCGATCATGCGCGGCGAAACCAGGCCGCGCATGTAGTCGGCGTATTGGATGAAGAACGGCTGGTCCATGCCGAGGGCGACGCGCGCCTCGGCGACGCGTTCCGGCGTGCATTCCTGGCCGCAGGCAGCCGAGGCCGGATCCGCCGGACCCAGCTGGAACAGTGTGAAGGTGATGAAGCTGACGGCTATGAGTAGCAGGACCAGGGAGCCTGTCCGGCGAAGTATGAATCTGATCATTGTGGTTGCGGGCCGCCCGCCTGAAGCGGGGCGGCCCGCGTCTCCTTCTGTGAGGACCGGTTAGTGCTCGACGCCGACGATGGACAGGTCGATGCCGCCGAAGAAGTAGCCCACCTGGGCGTTGCGGACGTTGGAACCGACGACGCTGTTCGTGTGGCTGCGGACGAGCGGAATGATTGGGTAGGTCTTCAGGGCCTTTCCGAACTCCTCGGACCACTTCTTGCCCAGCTCCTCCGAGGTCCCCGCGGTGTCCCGCAGCTCAAACATGGCCTTGGATACCTGAGGGTCGAAGTAGCGGGAGGTGTTGGAGAATCCGTAAGTGGTGCCATCGTTGTTCGGGCCGAGGATGGGGTCCGCTGAGGTCCGGATCGAAGCGGGATCGGCGCCCCCGCACCAGCCTGAACGTCCGATGTCCGGCAGCTGCTCACTGGCCATGACGGAGTAGTAGTTCGGGGCCGGAATCGGCACCAGCTGTACGTCGATGCCCAGGGCCTTGAGATTTTCCTGGACCACCGTGCCCGTGTTCTTGTAGGCGTCCCGGTTGTTGGCGTAGCCGAAGGTGAGGGATTTGGGGTACGTCTTGCCTTCGAGGAGTTTCTTGGCTTCGTCCAGCTTGGGCTTGCCGCTGGGATCGATCTCCAACTCCTGGGCCACGTACCCGCGCATCTTGTCGTTCAGCGGCGTCTGGGTGAGCTCGCCGAACCGGCGTCCTCCGTACTGGACCAGGATCGACTGGCGGTCCAGGGCAAGCGCAATTGCCTTGCGGACATCCGGGTCCGGGATCTTCTGCGTGTTCAGGCTCAGCACGTCGTTGCAGCCCAGCAGCCCCGAGGCGACCCGGTCCTTGACCTGGGCATCGGCCAGCTTGGCCGAATCAGAGGTCTGCAAGGCACCGTTCGAGTCCAGGGTGATGGCGTTGGTGTCTGCGTTGGCCAGCAGCTGCTGGCTGATGGTGGCCTGAGATGTGGACAGCGAGAAGCTGAAGGTGTCCGGGAGCGCCGGGCGGTTGGGGTCCGCCGCGGGATCCCAATGCGGGTTGCGGACGAGCTTGAGCGACTTGCCGCGGTTGTACGATTCCACCATGTAAGGGCCGGACGAGACAGGGTGGTTCGTGTAGTCCAGCTTGGTGTCCTTGTCCTGGGGCACAGGAGCGGTGTTGGACCGTGAGGCCAGCGCCGGAAATTCAGCGAACGGCTTCTTCAGGTGGAACACAACAGTGCGCTGGTCCGGGGTCTCGACTGCCTGGAGCACTGCGGCCGGATCCTTGTAGGGCCCTTTGTAGCCGCCGGCGTCGAGCGCGGAATTCAGCTCCTGGGGCGCCTGCGTGTACACGTCCTGGGCGAAGGTGCGTTCGATGCCGTATTTGACGTCCGCCGATGTGATCGGCCGGCCGTCCTCGAACTTGACGCCGTCCCTGAGCGTGAATGTCCAGGTGAGGCCGTCGGCGGAAACTTTCCCAGTGTCCGTGGCGAGGTCAGGGACGATGGTGGGCGGCTGGCCCGCGGTTTCCTTGGCCATGGTGAGCGTCCGATAGTACAACTGTCCGACATTGGCCGTCTGGACGTAGTTGCTGTTTCCAGGGTCAAGCGTCTGGAAGTCGGAGGACATCAGGACATTGATGTTGCCGCCCTTCGTGGTGAAGCCGGGCTTCACCACCGCCGCGGCCAGCTCCGTCGCTGCGCCGCTGGTTTTGGTGGTGCCCGGCTGGCCCTGGGACGCGGCACAGCCGGTGGCGGCCATGGAGATCAGCACAGCAAGTGCCAGCACTCTGGATGGGTATTTCATGGTTCTCCTCATACGGGGTGGGTGATGGTGATGGGTGCTAGTGGCGTGATGCCTTGGGGTCCAAGGCATCACGAACGGCGTCTCCGAGCAGGTTGAACGCCAGGACAGTGACGATCAGCATGGCGCCGGGGACGGCCAGGAACCATGGATCGCTGAGGTACCAGTTGCCGGACTGGGCGGCGTTGAGCATCTGGCCCCACGACGGCGTCGGGTCCCTGACGCCGACGCCGAGGAAGGACAGTGCGGCCTCCGCGGAGATGTTGGTGGGGATGAGCATGGTGGCGTAAACCAGCACGACGCCCATCACATTGGGGATGATCTGCCGAAACAGCACGCTGAGGTGCGAGGCACCGAACGAGCGGGCGGCCTCAACAAATTCACGCTCCCGGAGGCTGAGGACCTGGCCCCGGACGATCCGGGCAAGATACGCCCAGCCGAAGAACCCCAGGATGATTACCAGCGAGGCCATGGGCAGGAAGCTGCCCTGGCCCAGGGCGGTGCCGCGCAGCCGGGACTGAAGGATGGGCGTCAGTGAGAGCACCAGCAAGAGGTGCGGGAAGGCGAGGAAAAGATCCATGATGCGGCTGATGATCGCGTCCGTCTTGCCTCCGAAGTAGCCGGCCGCCGCGCCGAGCACAGTGCCAAGGACAACCGAGACGGCGGTTGACAGGAGGGCGATGGTGAGGGAAACCTGACCACCAAAGGCAAGCCGGGCGAACAGATCCCGCCCGAGCCCGGGTTCTACCCCCAGCCAGTGCTGCCCAGAGGGGTACATGTAGCCGGGAAGTGGCAGGCCCGGGGTTTCGAAGTCATCAAGCACTTCGGGGCTGGTGTTGGAGGTGAAGGGATCATTTCCGGACCAGGCACTGAGGAAAGGCGCGAGGACGGCAAAGAGCATGATTGCCACCACGACACAGAGACTGAGCAGGGCGATCTTGCTCCTGCGGATCCTTAGCCACGCCGTGGCCAGCAGCGACCGTGCGTCGGCGGGGACAGCACTGAGGGTGGTTTGGGCACCGGGGGACAAGGGACGGCTCGCGCCGTCGTCGCGGTCGGCCGGGAACGGACTCGCAGCAGTTGGTTCGGCACCGGACTGAAGCTGGGTCATCGGGAACGCTCGATTCAGGGTCCAAGGAGCAAGCTCCATCGTTTTGTATACCAAGCAAAGATTAGAGCACCATTTGTGCGATGTAAATCACAAATTGGTGAGACCTGGAATACCAGAGAAAGTTGTTGGCCTGGGTTCCACTGCGAAGTGGCCAGCCTGCCCTTCCCTTCGGCAGGGCACTGGGGGCCGGCTGCGCGGGAGGCATTGAAGGTGCCCGGAACCGACAGTCGGGCACGTGTATGCTCAGGTGGAACGCCGGGCGGCGCGTCCGCCAGGGCCACGGGGTGAGTGATGAATGGCGGTGTGAGTGTGGTTGAACCGAAGGGGGATGCGCTGAACGGTCGGGACGACGAGGTCCGGGCTGAAAACGTGTATCAGTTGGTCCTTGAGGGCATTGTCGCCGGCAAATATGAGCAGGGCACGCGGCTGCGCGAACGGGAACTATCGGAACTCCATAACGTGTCAAGAATTCCCGTACGGGAGGCCATCCAGCGCCTCGAACAGGACGGTTTCGTTGAGACCTTCCCCCGCAGGGGCGCGGCGGTCAGGCGGCTAACGCTCACAGACGTCAACGAACTCTTTGACGTCCGGCTCTGCCTTGAAACTTTCGCTGCCCGGATGGCGGCAGTCCGGGTTGCGGGGGGCGAAAACGGCATGCGCCTGCAGGAACTGGTGGACGAAACACGGCTCGCCATCGACAGCGGCCGGACGGCGGACGTCGCGAGCCTCAGTGCGGAATTCCACGCCGAGATAGTCCGGCTTTCAGGCAACCGTCTGCTGGTCGAATCGGTCAAGCCACTCTTCGGCCGAATGCGCTGGATCTTCGGGCTGGCTCACAACCGCAGCAATGAACTCCAACGCGACGAACATGTGGAGCTCTGCGACGCTATCCTCAAGGGCCGTCCGGACCTGGCCTATTCGCTGGCCTACTCACATATCGAGTTGGGCCGTGAGCCGGTACTTGCCGGGCTCGCCCAAACGCTAGCCCCTTGAGGATCGGCGACTCGTAGCCACATTCACGGCACCGACCGACCCTTCCGGGTCACTGGAGGCCCGTCACCCCAGCAGATCGTCCTGATAGCACCAGCGCCAGTCTTCGCCCGGTTCAATGCTCCGCATCACCGGGTGGCCCGTGGCGTCGAAGTGCCTGGAGGCGTGCGTTCCGGGTGAGGAATCACAGCACCCCACGTTGCCGCAGGCCAGGCACATCCTGAGGTGGACCGTCGTCGTGCCTTCCCGGACGCAGTCCGCGCAATAAGCGCCGCCGGGCACGTCCGGGGACGTGGCGGACTCCAGGTGCCCGCAGATCCCGCCCGGTCTGGCGATGCCTTCCCCGCCTCCCTCGCCGGATGTGTCCAGCTCGTCCAGCGCCACGTCGAGCATTGATTCCTCAACGTCCAGCTGGTCGAGGACGGCGCTGAGGATCTCGTGGGCGTACTCGCCCCCGCGCCGCAGCTCCAGTACCTTGGCCCGCTCCGCATCCAGCATGGCAAGGCGCAGCTGGGCGTAGCGCTGGCTCGGAGTGGCCGCTTCCGCCGACGGCCGGCCGAGCCGTTCCCAGGCCGCCAGGCCGCGTTCCTGCGTGCGCCGTTTCAGCATGGCCATGACCTCCGGCGGATCGCTGTCAGTGCGGAGTTCCTGCAGGCGCTCCACACCGGCGGCGGTAGCCAGTTGCATCAGGGAGGCCTGGTTCAGGGCGTCTTCGCGCTGGTCGGGGCCCTGCACCCGCAGCAGCCGGACCATGGCCGGGAGGGTGAAGCCCTGGAGCGCCAGGGTGCCGCCGACCACCACCATGGCGGCCAGGATCAGCACCGTCCGGTGTTCCAGGTCCGAGGGCAGCACCAGTACCGCGGCCAGGGTCACCACCCCGCGCATCCCGGCCCAGGACACGATTGCCGCGAACGGCCACGGCGGGGCGGGGTCATTCCGGCGCACGGCGGGGATCAGCCGGGGGAGATAGGTCGCGGGGAACACCCAGACCGGCCGGAGTACCAGCACCGCAAGCAGGATCACGGCGCAGCCGGTCCAGATCCGGGCTGCCCCCAGCGAGTCATCCTGGACGCCTTCAATGATGGTCCGGACCTGCAGGCCGATCAGCAGAAAGACGGAGTTCTCCAGCAGGAACTGCACCGTGTTCCAGTTGCTGCGCTGGCTCAGGCGAGCGGCGCCGTTGGGCATGGACGGCGCCTTCGTGCCCATCACCAGGCCGGTGACGACCACAGCGAGGACCCCCGAGGCGTGGATCGCTTCGGCCGGCAGGTACGCGAGGAAGGGCGCCATCAGCGACGTCGTGGTATTGATCGCGACGTTGCGGATCCGCTTGCGGAACTCCGTCAGGACGTAGGCCGCGGCCAGGCCCACCACGAGTCCGCCGCCGGCCGCAATCAGGAAATCACCGGCGATCTGGGCCACGGAGACCGATCCGGCCAGAGCGGCGATGGCAGCGCGCAGGCAGACGAGGGCGGTGGCGTCGTTGACCAGCGACTCGCCTTCGAGGATGCTGACAATCCTGCGCGGCATGCCGACCTTGCGGGCGATCGCAGTCGCGGCCACGGCGTCCGGCGGCGCCACCACGGCGCCGAGGGCGATGGCGGCGGCCAGCGGGATCTCCGGAAACAGCCACCACACCACCAGGCCCACGGTGATGGTGCCGAAAATGACGTAGCCCACCGAGAGCAGGCCGATGGCGCGGCGGTTGGAGCGGAAGTCGAACAGCGAGGTCCGCAGCGCGGCGGCATAGAGCAGCGGCGGCAGGAGCCCCACCAGGACCAGTTCGGGATTCAGCTCGATCCGCGGGACGAACGGCAGGAAGGAACCCGCAACGCCGGCCAGCACCAGCAGCAGCGGGACGGAGACGTTGAGCTTCCTGCCCAGCGCGCTGCCGGCACACACCACCGCCACGAGAACCAGCAGTCCGAGGGCGACGTCCATTGGGCCATTCTGTCAGGTTCGGGGAAGGGCTCCCCGGACGGGTTCCCTAAACGAGGCTGTCTTCCTTCTCATGCCGGGCCTGGACCTGCCGGGCCCGGACGTGGTGGCCGAAGGGGTTGAAGCGGCTCTGGCCCAGGTCGGCGAATTCGTAGGCGCTCTCCGCGTGTTCGGAGCGGTCCACGCCGGAAACTTCTGCTTCGCCGCTCACCCGGAAGCCGATGGTCTTGTGGATGGCAAACCCGATCACCGCCGTTGCAAACCCGGACAGCCCTACGGTGAGGACGACGGCGGCCAGCTGGGCGATCAGTTGCTGGATCCCGCCGCCGTAAAACAGGCCGCCCCCGGCGCCGTCGACGGGCAGGGCGATGAAGCCCAGCGCCAGCGTGCCGACCAGCCCGCCGCCGAGGTGGACGCCGACGACGTCGAGCGAGTCATCGAAACCGAGCTTGAATTTCAAGTCGACAAACACGGCGCAGGCGGCACCCGCCAGCAGGCCCAGGCCGATGGCGGCGACCGGGCTGACATTGGCGCAGGAGGGGGTGATCGCCACCAGGCCGGCGACCACGCCGGACGCGGCACCGAGTGAGGTGGGGTGCCCGTGGCGGACCTTTTCCGTGGCCAGCCAGCTGAGCATGGCCGCGGCCGGGGCCGCCAGGGTGTTGACCCAGATCAGGCCGGCCTGCGCCGCCGTCGTCGCGGCGCCGGCATTGAAGCCGAACCAGCCGAACCACAGGATGCCGGCTCCCAGCATGATGAAGGGAATGTTGTGCGGGCGGTGGGCGGGGTCCTTGCCGAAGCCGTGGCGGTTGCCCAGGATCAGGACCAGGACCAGCGCGGCGGTGCCGGAGCTGATTTCGACCACAGTTCCCCCGGCGAAATCGATCACTTGCCCGAAGACGGAGCTGACGGCCCCCTGCTGGCTCATCAGGCCGCCGCCCCAGACCATGAAGGCGAGCGGGCAGTACACCAGGGTGACCCAGATGGGCACGAAGAGGGCCCACGAGGTGAACTTGGCGCGGTCGGCGATGGCGCCGCTGATCAGGGCCACGGTGATGATGGCGAACGTGGCGCCGTAGCCGGCCCTGATCAGTTCAGCGGAGCCGGGGAGG
Organism: Arthrobacter sp. UYEF20; assembly: GCF_040546335.1. Lineage (NCBI taxonomy): Bacteria > Bacillati > Actinomycetota > Actinomycetes > Micrococcales > Micrococcaceae > Arthrobacter > Arthrobacter sp. UYEF20. Next base: position 214,046 of record NZ_JBEPNP010000006.1, read on the forward strand.
TTCTGCAGGCCGAAGCTGGCGAACGGATCACCGAAGAGGCCCAGAACGCCGCGCCCGCCCGTCATGGAGTAGCCCCACAGGACCCAGACCACACCGACGATCCCCGCGGAGACGAAACTCATCATGATCATGTTCAGGGAGGCTTTCGCCCTGGTCATGCCGCCGTAAAAGAGGCCGAGTGCCGGGGTCATCAGCAAGACGAGCCCTGCCGATACCATCACCCAGACATTTCCCGCAGTGAGTTCCACCGGCGCGTCCCTTCTCCACAATTCGCCGTACCGGTGCGCATCGCCGCCGGCCCCCAGTCCGGGTTCAATGCTCCCGGATTCGTGTTTCCGGGAGTGGGGCGGCACGTTGCAGGGAAGTTACGGGAATTGTGCCGGCGTGACAATCACGCGACGGCCGTGTTTCAGGGACGTTAACAGGTGCTCAGTGCGGGGTGAGGTCAGAACATGGTGAGCTGGGTCAGGTAGCCGTAGTACTTCGTGTCGGCAGGGTGGAGCGGGTCATCCTCGAAGCCATGGTCGTGGTCCTTCTTGTTGAAGGCCGCGGCCCGGTCCAGGAACTCCTCCATGACATTCTTGCCTGAGCCATGGCAGACCTTCTTGCTGATGCACAGGGCCACCGAGCCTGCCACAGCGGGGCTTGCGAAGCTCGTTCCGGCGTTCACGCTGTAGCCGGGCGTTGTCGCCAGCGGAGCTGTCGACAGCATGCAGACGCCGGGGGCGGCGACGGTGTGGCGCTTGTCCTGGGAATGTGTGGCGAAGTTGGAGAAGACCGCTGGATGGTCGTCCAGTTGTCCGATGGCGGCCCACTTTTCCGTCCCACAGACCGGCGCAGCCAGTCCGCCGGGACGTCCGTCGAAGTCCGCGATGGCGGTCGCTGTGAGCACCTCCTGATAGGCAGCCGGTACGGTTCCGGCGATGTCGGCACTCTCGTTTCCGGCCGCGACGGCATATGCGACTCCGGCCTTGACCGAGCGGCAGATCGCGTAATGCATCGGATCCGTGCCGCGCCCGCAGTTAGGAGTGTCGCTGCCCGGGCCGCCGATGCTGATATTGGCCACCTCGATGTCGTTGCTGGGGTTCTTGTCCTTGCGCGTCGAAGTCACCCAGTCGATGGCGCAGATCAGGCTCTCTTCGGTGATTTCGTGGGCGTCGTTGACCACCCGGACGGACCACAGCGGTGTGCCGGGAGCCGTGCCGATGATCCCGATGTTGTTGTTCCGGGCGCCGATGACGCCCGCCACGGCAGTCCCGTGGCCCATGACATCAATGGGGGTCACCACCTTGACCGGAGTCCCCGAGGAGCAGTCAATGCCGCCCCGCACGTTGAGGTCCGGGTGGGTGCCGTCGATCCCGCTGTCGATGACCGCCACATTCACGTCGACTGAACCGTTACGGCCGTCATCCCCGACGGCGTGGTCCCGGGCCTTGTCCACGTTCCCGCCCATGCGCAGCCACCAGAACGGCGCGACCTGGGTGTTCGGCGGTTCCGGGTCGCGAGGCTTGTCAAAGTGCCGGCCCAGCGAGACGAACTCGACGTCGGGTTCGGCCGCGACGGCCTGCGCCTCGGACGCCGTCATCGTGCCCGCGTACCCATTCACCGCGTAGCTGTAGACCCTGGCGCCGGCGAAACCGAATTTGCTCTCTTGTGCGGCCGCAACCGCAGCCGCGTCCGGCACGCTGTCCTTGAGGACCACAATGTAGCTTTCCGCCGCCTCGGCGCCGAGCGATGGGGCAGCCGCCACAATCCCGCCACCGGTAGCCAACGCCATCGCTGCAAAAGCCCCAAGCATCCGCCGGTACCACGCGCCATGCGTCGGTGGATAAGCGGTACCCCAGCGCCGCCGCGGCCACGCCGCAGCCGATGATGCTTGCGTTCGGGCAAAATGACTGCGGATTCGGCTGTACATCGTGGCCTCCCATTGAGCGTCTTCGCTATCGAGTGCCCCCCTCCGATGGTAGGCCCTTTGGAAAACCTTGGACAGCTTTGGGACCGGCAAAACCTTGGACAGCTTTGGGACCGGCAAAGAGGGGCGCGGATCGAGGGCGCGGCTACTGGGCGGCGGCGTGCTCCGCGTCTTCAGGCCCGACGAACCGGCAGGAGCCGCGGTGACGCTCCGGTTCCGTGCAGGTGCGGCCGGTGGGGAGGTGGACGTTGGCGCAGCGGCCAGCCAGGGCTATGTCCTCGCGGACATGGGGACTGCTGAGGTCGGGCCGGGCTTCACCCTGCCGATGTGTGCGGGGGCTGTCGAATGCGTTTTTTTCTTGACCATTCATGTCTGCGTGACTCCTTGGAGTGGCTGCTGCGTTGCATGAGGTTAGACAGTCTCGGTTGAGTCCGATGCTCCAGTGTCACACGGGCGTACGGATTACGCAGCCGTTAGATCCCGGGCACCGTCACGTCCTGCGGCCCCACATCACGTTCCCAGCCAGCGCCGCTCGAAGTCCGGATGATCAACGTACGGCAGCGCCAGGGCGTTGAGGGAAAGTGTGGTCCATTCGATGGCTTCCGGGATCCACGGCGTGTCGCCCTCGGGGTGGCGGACCATCGCCGCCAGGGCGGCCTGGCGGGCGGATTCCACGATGCCGATCAGCCGTTTCTTGGCTTCGCATTCGAGCAGGACGCGGCGTTCGTACCATTTGCCCGACTCGGAGACGGACCTGTCATTAAGCAGATTCCGCGCCGCAGCCTCGTCTTCTGCGATGCGCTGGGACAGGAATTCGACAACGTCCACAAAATGAGGGTACGCGTCTGCCCTGTTCCGCGGATATCTCTGGAGCCCGGTCCCGATGGAAGGTCTCGCGCGCGGGCCTCGCGGGCCCCGCGCGGGCCTACTGCCACGATGACGACGGCGGCCAACGTGATCGAGAGCTTCTGGCGGGATGGAATGAAATCCGCAACTTGAAAGTTCAACTAAATATGGACTTTGGCATCTTTACCTTTGGCGAGCTTTCCCGCAGCATCAGCATCGGCAGGGCGCTGTCCCCGCACCAGCGGCTGAAGGACATCATCGAGCTGGCCAAGCTCGCCGACCAGGCCGGACTCAGCTTCCTGGGCCTGGGCGAGCACCACCGGCGGGACTTCGCCCTCTCGGCTCCCGAAATCGTCCTCGCCGCGATCGCCCGGGAGACCACGAAGCTGCGGCTGGGTACCGCCGTCACCGTGCTCTCGACCCAGGACCCGGTTCGCCTCTTCGAGCAATTCGCCACCTTGGACCTGATCTCGGACGGGCGGGCCGAGATCATCGCCGGCCGGGGCGCCTTCGTGGAGTCGTACCCGCTGTTCGGCCACCAACTGGAGGACTATGACGCCCTCTTTGATGAGAAGCTCTGCCTGCTGCTGGAACTGCGGGACAATGCCGCGCTGGAGTGGCAGGGCACGCTCACGCAGAGCATCCCCGGGATGGACATCGCACCCCGCCCGGCGCAGGACAAGCTCCCGGTCTGGGTTGGAGTCGGCGGCACGCCGGCGAGCTTCGCCCGCGCCGGCCGGCTGGGCTTGCCGTTGTTCATTGCCCTGCTGTCCGGCCCCGCACGCTTCCGCCGGCTCGTGGAGCTCTACCACCAGGCCGCCGCCGACGCCGGCCATGACCCTGCCGGGCTGCAGGTGGGCGCCGGCGGGCACTTCTACGCCGCCCCCACCTCACAGCAGGCGCGCGACACCTTTTACCCCTACTACCGGGCCTACTTCGAGCAGAACATGCCGCGCCCGATTGACCATTTCCCCCGCTCCACCTTTGACGACTGGACCGAGCCCGGTGGCGGACTGCTGGTGGGAAGCCCGCAGCAGGTCATCGAAAAGCTGCTGGAAATCCACCAGACCCTCGGCAACAGCCGCTACCTGGCCCAAATCGGGCTGGGCGGCCTGCCCTTCGCCGAGACCGCGCGGTCCATCGAACTGCTCGCCACCGAGATCATGCCCGCCGTGAACCGGGAGATCGCTGGCGCGGACGGTCAGGACTCGTAGTTTTCCACCTGCTCGACGGGGCGGGGTTCCGCCTCGTCGGGGTTCTCGCCATACTGACGTTTCGCCCGCCGCTGCCGGAGGAGGTCCCAGCACTGGTCCAGATCCTCCTGAAGACTCTTGAGCCGTGCGTGATCGGGGCCGTGCTCGTAGTCGGGGGAGGCGGAGGGTGCCTTTTCGCGAAGAGCCTGTTCTTCCTCTACCAAGGCTGAGATTCGTTGCAGGATGTGCTGTTCGTCCATGACGGCCTTCTTTCTGCGTAGCGTTCTTCCGCCAGCGTAGTGAGGCGGAAGTGTGGTGGCCAGAGCACCGGCCTTGTTCCATCATCAGCTTGCTTATTATTTTGGTGCTCCCTAGGGTTGGGATGTAAGGCATCACAGTTTGCGCGGGGTCACCACGAACGGCGAAACGGTCTTCTGGACCCTCGTTCGGCATGAGGAGGACAAATGTCAGAGCACAACATTGCAGGCAAGAAGGTCGCGTTTCTGCTGACGGACGGCGTGGAGCAGGTGGAGCTGACCAGCCCGTGGAATGCCGTGAAGGAAGCCGGCGGAGAACCCACCCTGGTGGCGCCCAAGAGCGGCAAGCTGCAGGGCTACCACGGCACTGACAAGGGCGAGAAGTTCGACGTCGACCTCACCGTTGCCGAGGCGATCGCCGCCGACTTCCATGCCCTGGTGATCCCCGGCGGCGTCGTCAACGCCGACCACCTCCGCGCCGACAAGGACGCCCAGGCGTTCACCCGCGCCTTTTTCGAACAGCACAAGCCGGCTGCCTCGATCTGCCACGGCCCCTGGCTGCTGATCGACGCCGGCGTCGTCAGCGGACGGAACGTCACCTCTTACCACACGCTCCAGACGGACCTGAGGAACGCCGGGGCCAACTGGAGTGACGAGGAAGTGGTGGTGGACCAGGGCCTCGTGACCAGCCGGAACCCGGGCGACCTGCCCGCCTTCAACGACAAACTGCTGGAAGAGATCGCAGAGGGCGAGCACGCCGGCCAGACGGCCTAAACCGCCCGGCACCCCCTACCCAGTCCGTCCGAAGTGGGGCAGGATATGCCCTGTAACTGCACCCGTCCCGTCGCTGCCCTGCGGTATCGCGGCGGGCGTCCCGAAGCTGCAAGGAGTCCGGACATGACCACGCTCAACCCCTACCTAGGTTTCCGCGACAATGCGAAAGATGCCATGACCTTCTACCAGAGCGTGTTCGGTGGTGACCTGGCCATGAGCACCTTTGGCGATTACCACGCGACCGAAGACCCGGCCGAGAAAGACAAGATCATGCACGCCATGCTGACCACCCCCAAGGGCATGGTGCTGATGGGCGCCGACACGCCCAACAGCATGGAATTCACCCCTGGCAGCAACTTCTCGGTGTCCCTCAGTGGCTCCGAGGAGAGCGAACTGCGGGGCTACTTTGACAAGCTGTCCGACGGCGGCACCGTGTCCATGCCGCTGGAGAAGGCGCCTTGGGGTGACATCTTCGGCATGTGCAAGGACAAGTTCGGTGTCGACTGGCTGGTCAACGTCGGGCCCGAGCCGGGTCAGGCCCCGGCTGCCACATAGTAGGCATTTTCGCTAGTTCGTGGGGGTTCAGGTCCAGGCGGCGGGGTGTCCGGGCTTGGCGGGGTGGCCGGGCTGAAGGACATACCCTCCGCCGGTGCCGGCGGATGGGCATATTCCGATCATGCCCTGTCCCGGGCGCGAAAAATGGGCATGTCCTCCCGGAGAGTAGCCGATCCCCGCAACGGAGCCACCCGCACATGCCCCCGGGATACGGACATGCCCTCCGCCGGGGCCGGCGGTTGGACATATTCCGATCATGCCCTGTCCCGGGCGCGAAAAATGGGCATGTCCTCCCGGAGAGCGGCCGATCCCCGCAGCGGAGCCACTGCACGTGCGCCCGGATCAGGACATGCCCTCCGCCGGGGCCGGCGGTTGGACATATTCCGATCATGCCCTGTCCCGGGCGCGAAAAATGGGCATGTCCTCCCGGAGAGCGGCCGACCCCCGCAGCGGAGCCACCCGCACGTGCCCCCGGGATAAGGACATGCCCCGCTCCGGGGTCGGCGGATGGGCATATTCCGGTTGTGCCCGGTCCCGGGCGCGAGGAATGGGCATGTCCTCCTGACCCGGAGTCAGGGCCCGCCGCTGCCAGAACCGCCGCGGCCGCGGGCTCAGTCCGGACTTGAATCCGTGGTGAGGCCGCGGTCATCGGCGGTCCGCTCATCCTGCTCTTCCGCCGGGCCGGTCGCCTTCTTGGCACCCCGGTCCTCGACGGCGGCCTGCTGCTCGGTGGCGCCGGACCCCTTGGGGGCGGCGGCACCCTCCCCGCGGGCTGCCGGAGCTCCGCCGGCCTGGGCCTCTCCCTCGACGCCGTCTTTGACGATGTCCTCTGGTTCCTTGGATCCGGCGCTCATCGATTCCTCCCGTTGCTTCCGTTGCGCCCGCGCGGCCGTTGTTGCGGCGCGGCTGTCCGTCCCAAAGTTACAGGCGCCGGCATTCCCGGTACAGCAAATTCCCGGTACAGCAAAGGGGCCTGCGTTCGACCCCTGCGTTCTACTCCTCCGAACCGGCGTTGAAGCGGCCCAGGACGGCGGCGAAGGCCGCGACCTCCTCCGCATTCCAGTCCTTGAGCCGGGCCGTCACGACGCTGCGCCTCGACGGAGCGCGCACAGCTGCCGGTGGCCTTTCTATTTCCCTCGTGCTGGAGCCGCGGTTATCCTGAAGACGGACAGGGCACTGCATCGCCGAGTCCATCCTTCCTGGCCCAGAGGAGCCTGCAATGACCGAGAAACTGCACCTCACACCGGACGACGCCTTCCCCGATGACCTGAGCAAGGTGGGGGATAGGGAACTGCAGGTGCTCGACAGCCAGGTCCAGCGTCAACTGGACTACGAATACGTTGCCGAGGGTGAACCGAATCCGGAGACCGAATTCCGGCACTATGACCTCGACGAGGAGTTCGGCGAGCGAGACAACCGGAACGACTAACCGGAGCGGCTTTGCTGGACGCTGATCAGCGGCCCCGTGTTGAGGCGCGCAGAGTTGAGCCGCACTGAGTTGGGCCTCACAGAACAGAAACGAGTCCCACCATGGACAGGCCCTTCCGCTTCGAGGTCGAGGCCGCAGGCCATCTCGGCCACGTGTTCGCTGCCCGCCGGCCGGCAGTCAACGCCGCCGACGGCGGTCCGGACACGGCGCCGCCGGCGCCCGCCGTCGTGCTCGTCCATGGGATCGGCGTCTCGCACCGCTACCTGCGGCGCCTCCACGGCGTGCTCGCCGGGTCCGTCGACACCTACTCGATCGACCTGCCGGGATTCGGCGCCACGCCCAGACCGGAGCACACCCTCACGGTCGCGGACCACGCCTCATACATTTTGGGCGCCATGGAGCAGCTCGGCGTGCTGGAGTTCATGATCGTCGGGCACTCGATGGGAACCCAGTTCGCCGTCGAGGCCGCCCGCCAGCAGCCGGGACGGATTCCCTACGTGGTGCTGATGGGTCCGGTCGTCGACTCCAAACGCCGCACCGTGGTGCAGCAGGCCCTGGCGCTGGGCCGCGACAGCCTGTTCTTTGAAAGCCCCTCTGCGAATGCCCTGGTCTTCACGGATTACCTGCGTTGCGGGCCGAGCTGGTACCTCAAGACCTTGCGCGTCATGATGGGCTACCCGATGGAAGAGAAGATCGCCGGGGTCGCGGCCCCGGTTCTCGTGCTGCGCGGCGCCAGCGATCCGGTGGCCTCCGCGGACTGGTGCCGCCGGCTGGCCGATCGGGCCCCCAGCGGCACACTGCTGGAAATCCGGGGGACCGGTCACGTCGTACAGCACAACCGTGCCGCCGAGGTGGCCGAGGCCATCATGTCCTTTGCCGGCCTTCCCCGCGCGGCGAGCGATGTGCCCCGGGAATTTAGGGCATGAGCGGCGCACTGCAGGCGGTCCGCTGGTGGGCGCAGGACTATCTTTACGCGATCGGCCGGCAGCTGCGCGGCGCCGTTACCAGGACCCGCGCGGATGAGTTCCTCAGCGGTGCCGGCCGTCCCGTCGTCGTGATTCCGGGAATCTACGAGGACTGGCGCTTCATGCTGCCGCTGGTCAGGCGGCTGCACGAGGCCGGGCACCCGGTCCACGTGGTGACCGTGCTGCAGCGGAACCGGCTCGCCGTGCCCAATGCCGCCGAGCTGGTTGCCGCCTACGTACGCGAGCAGGGCCTCGAGGACGTGGTGATCGTTGCGCACAGCAAGGGCGGGCTGATCGGCAAGTACGTGATGATGGCCCTGGATCCGGCCACGCGGATCAGCGGTATGGTGGCAATATGCTCGCCGTTTTCCGGTTCCCGGTATGCGGCTTTCATGCTCCTGCCCAGCCTGCGCGCCTTCTCGCCGCGGAACGCGGTCACGGTCCAGCTCTCCCGGGAGGAGCTCGTCAACGAACGCATCACTTCCGTCTCCGGGCTGTTCGATCCGCACATCCCCGGAGGTAGCGTGCTGCCGGGTGCCCGGAACGTCCAGCTGGGGACGGGCGGGCATTTCCGGATCCTGGCCGATGAGGACACGATCCGCACCATCCTGGCTGCGACGGCAACCTAGCTTTCGAAATGCGTCCGGTCCGGTGCCCGGCGGCTTCCGTGCCGGGCGACCGCGGGGCCGAATCCGGGCATAAAGGCCCTCACATCCCGGTGGCTCCTGACCCATAGTGGAAGGGAGCGGCCACCTGGTCAATGCCCTGCCCGCGGAGCGCACGCCGGAACGCACGCCAGGCCGAGGCCACGGCCGACGCCTTGACTGGAAAGCCAGACAGATGAGCATTTTCGAAGACAGAGTCGACGCCGGTCGGCAGCTCGGAAGGCGGCTGGCGGAACTGCGCGGACAGGACCTCGTTGTCCTGGGCCTGCCCCGCGGCGGGGTCCCCGTCGCCTTCGAGGTTGCAGCGGCGCTGGACGCGCCCCTGGACGTTATCGTGGTGCGGAAACTCGGCCTTCCCTACCAGCCCGAGCTTGCCATGGGAGCAATCGGGGAGGGCGGCGCCCGGGTGCTGGAAGAACACGTACTGGCGCATTCCCGGGTGTCAGAGCAGGAGCTGCAGGCCGTCGAAGAGCACGAACGGGCCGTGCTGGAGAACCGGGTGGCCCGGTTCCGGAAGGGCAGGACCCGCCAGGACCTCACCGGCCGGATCGCGGTGATAGTCGACGACGGCATCGCCACCGGCTCCACCGCCCGCGTCGCCTGCCGGGTTGCCCGGAGGCTCGGCGCCGCCAGAGTCGTCCTCGCCGTGCCCGTCGCCCCGGACGACACCCTCGTGAGCCTGACCGAGCCGGACGAAGTGGTCTGCCTGGCCACACCCCGGCTGTTCTCCGCTGTCGGCTACCACTACCGCGACTTCTCACCGACCGAAGACGACGAGGTGGTGCAGCTGCTCGACGCCGCCGCCAAGCGTCTGCAGGACTCAGATCCGGCGTCCCGCAACCCGGCGAACGCCGGTGCCCCGCATGCCGTGGATTTCGATGAGGAAGTGGAGATCCCGTCCCGCGGTGTGCGGCTCCATGGCCAGCTGCACCTGCCCGTTCCGGCGACGGGAGTGGTGCTGTTCGCGCATGGAAGCGGCAGCAGCCGGCACAGCCCGCGGAACCGGCTCGTGGCGGGTGTGCTCCAGCAGGCAGGTCTGGGCACCTTGCTGCTGGACCTGCTGACCCCAGCGGAGGAACGCCACCGCGCCAACGTCTTCGACATCGAACTGCTGGCCCGCCGGCTGTCGTCGGCCACGGACTGGCTCGCCATGAGGGAAGACGCCGCGTCCTGCACGGTCGGCTACTTCGGTGCGAGCACCGGGGCCGGAGCTGCGCTGTGGGCGGCCTCCGAACCTTCCGCGAGGATCGCAGCCGTCGTATCCCGCGGCGGGCGGCCGGACCTGGCCGGTCCGCGGCTTTCGGCAGTGCGGGCGCCGACGCTCCTGATCGTGGGCAGCTTCGACTACGACGTGCTGGGGCTCAACCGGAAGGCGAAGGCGATGATGCGGTGCCCCAACCAGCTGGCTGTCGTCCAGGGCGCCACCCATCTCTTTGAAGAACCGGGCACGCTGGCGGCCGCTGCCATTCTCGCGAGGGACTGGTTTGTCCAGTACCTCTTGCCCTCTGCCGGCACCGTCTAGACCAGCAGAGCGAGCCCGGCCTGGACCATGACCGCCGGGAGGACGGGGCGATCTTCCCGGTACCACCCAGAGGAGTACTGATGAGAGTTGCTGTTACCGGAGGAAGCGGAAAGCTGGGACGGAGCGTTGTCCGCCGGCTGGGCGAGGACGGCCATGAGGTCACCAACCTGGACCGCACCGGTGTGCGGGGACCGGGCTTCACCGAGGTGGACCTGCGCAACTACGGCCAGGTGGTGGACGTGTTCCTGGGTCTGGAGGACCGCCATGCCGGCTTCGACGCCGTCGTGCATCTCGCCGCGATCCCTGCCCCCGGGCTTGCCCCGGACGCCGCCACCTTCGAGAACAACATGCAGGCCACCTATAACGTGTTCCAGGGGGCCCGCCGGGCCGGGATCAAAAAGATTGTGTACGCCTCCAGCGAGACGGTGCTGGGACTGCCGTTCGACGTCGACCCTCCCTACATCCCCGTGGACGAGGAATACCCGGCGCGGCCGGAAAGCACGTATTCGCTGGTCAAGCATCTTGAGGAGCAGATGGCCATCCAACTCACCCGCTGGGACCCGGAACTGAGCATCACAGGCCTGCGGTTCTCCAACGTCATGGACCCGGAAGACTATGAGGAATTTCCTTCCTTCGACGCCGACGCGAAGCTGCGCAAGTGGAATCTCTGGGGCTACATTGACGGCCGCGACGGCGCCCAGGCCGTGGCCCGCGCCCTGGAGCATGCCAAACCGGGCTTCGAGGCGTTCATCATCGCCAACGCGGACACCGTGATGGGCCGCTCGAGTGCCAGCCTCGCCGCGGAGGTGTTCCCCAACGTGACGGTGGTCAAGGATTTGGGCGAGCACGAGACCATGCTCTCGATCGACAAAGCGAAACGGCTGCTGGGCTATGCCCCGGAACACAGCTGGCGGACCTACCACTCGAACCGCACCACTCCCACCGAAGACTGACCCCCACAACCTGAGGAGTTCCTCGTTGTGCGCGTTCCGCTGCGATTCACAGCTCCGCGCGGTTCCCCGCTTCTGCCTGCTGGTGGTAGCTGGACCAGATATCGCCCATTTCCTCGGTGGACTGCTCCACGATCCGGCTCATCGCGGCGTGGGCCGCGTCCGCCTCGCCACGCTGGATGGCGCTGGCCACATCCACATGCAGCTGCAGCGCTTCGTGGTGCGGCAGGTGCGGCATCAGACCGTGCTCGGTGCGCCCGGTCAGGACCTCAGCCACCAGATTGTGCAGTTGGGAAAACATGGGGTTGCCGGAGGCCTGCAGCACCGAGGCATGGAATTCTATGTCCAGCCGGAGGAACTCATCATCGTCCCCGCGCTGTCCGGCCGCCCACAGCCGTGCGGCCTGGGAGACGAGATCGCTGCCGGCGTCCCAGGAGGCGCGCTCGGCGGCGAGCCGGGCAGCCTGCGGCTCGATCGCCCCGCGGAGTTCATTCAGCGCCCGTAATTGCTCCAGCCGCCTGGAGGAAGCGAGCCGCCACCGGATGACCTGGGGGTCGTAGAGGTTCCAGCCTTCTTCCGGCTGCACCACGGTCCCCAGCCGCCGCCGCGATTCCAGCATGCCCTTGGAGGACAGCACCCGGGCGGCCTCCCGGACCACGGAGCGGGACACATGGTGCTGCGCCTCCAGCTCGTCCAGCCGCAGGATCGAGTGCGGCGCCAGGGTCCCCTCGGCGATCGCGAGCCCCAGATTCTGGACCAGCACGGAATGCAGGTCTACTGAGGACTCCGCCTTTGGGGTTTTCATAAATAAATCATACGGGTGAGCGCAAGGGCCTTGTTAAGTCTGCTTTATTTCTCTACAATCGCTTTCAGAGCAGATGTAAAGATGCATGTGCGGATGGCTGGGCGTTGACCGCCGGCCCTGAAAACCAAGGGATTCGTAATGAAGCGACGTTCAATTGTGAAGTACGCGGCCGTCGCCGCGGCCTTGTCACTGGGGCTCACCGCCTGCAGTGGCGGCAGCGGCAGCAACGATGCCAAGGCAGCAGGCACTGTCCGGGTCACGCTGGCCAACCACGTCTGGACCGAAGGCATCAAGGCAGCCATCCCGGAATTCGAGAAGTCCAGCGGCCTCAAGGTCGAGCTGACCCAGCTCGGCGAAGACCAGCTCTCGGACCAGTACAACGTCAAGCTCAACGCCGGCAGCGACGAAATCGACGTGATGATGTACCGCCCGCTGCAGGAGGGCAAGGCGTTCGCCAAGAACGGCTACCTCGCGGACCTGACGTCCAAGGTGTCCTCGGACGCCAGCTGGGACTGGAAGGACTACCAGGAGGGCCCGGTCAAGGCCACCACCGTTGACGGCAAGGTGGTGGGCGTCCCGATCATCACCGAACGCGAAGTGCTCTACTACCGCAAGGACCTGCTGCAGGCCGCCGGCCTTGAGGTTCCCAAGACCATGGACGAGCTCGAAGCGGCCGCCAAGGCCATCAAGGCTTCCTCCCCGGACACCGCAGGCTTCGTGGCCCGCACCGGCAAGTCCGCCGCGGTCACCCAGTTCTCCAGCTTCCTGTACAGCTTCGGCGGCGACTTCACCGACGCCAGCGGCAAGTCCGCCGTCAACTCCGACGCCGCCAAGAAGGCCTACGCGTTCTACGGCGGCCTGATCCGCAACTACGGCCCCGCCAACGTCAGCACCGACATGAGCTGGCCCGAGGCGATGGCCATCTTCACCCAGGGCAAGGCCGCCTTCTACACCGAGGCCGACTCGCTCTACAAGAACGCCACCGACCCGGCCAAGTCCAAGGTCGCGGACACGGTCGGTTTCGCCGCCCTGCCCGCCGGCCCGGCAGGCTCCAAGCCGTACAACATCCCGTCCTGGGGCCTCGCCGTGAACCAGGCCTCCAGCAACCAGGACAACGCCTGGAAGTTCATCCAGTGGGCCACCAGCAAGGAACGCACCCTGGCCGCACAGAAGGCCGGCGTCCCCGGACCCCGCGCCTCCGTCTGGGCCGACCCGGCCGGAACTTCCACCTACCCGAAGGATCTCGCCGAGGCCATTGCCGCCAGCGCCCAGGACGGCGTGGGCCACGACCGTCCCGAGGTTGTCACCGTAGGCAAGGCCCGCGAAATCGTGGGCGGCCCGATCGTTGCCAGCATCACCGGTGCTGACACGTCCGCCGCTGCCGACACGGCCCACGCGGCGTTCCAGACGTTCCTGGATACCGAAAAGAAGTAGCGCGCGCCTGCCGCGCTACGCGCCGGTACTAAACAGCCGGCACTAACAGCCGGTAACTAAACAGCCCGGCGGGACGGCAGCCCTGTTGCCGTCCCGCCGCGGCCCGCTCTTCACTTCACCCCCAACTCCTTAGGTGCACCATGTCTGTACTGAACCCGCCCCGCAGCGCACCATCCCGGAAGGCCGGCCGCCCTCCCGGTGCGCGTGAGAACTTCTCCGCCTGGTCCAACCGGCACCGCAAGTGGCTGTTCGCGGCCCCCGCGATGATCTTCGTCGGGGTCCTGATCGTCTTCCCGCTGGCCTGGACCCTGTACCTGAGCCTCACCGATTCACAGGGCTCCGTCCGGGCAGCCTCCGAGTTCGTCGGCCTGCAGAACTACGCCACGGTCCTGTCCGATGCGGAACGCTTCTGGCCCGCCGTCGGCCGCACGCTGACCTTCACCGGCGTCGCGCTGGTCTGCGAAGTGGTGCTCGGCATGGGCATCGCGTTGCTCCTCTGGCGCCCCTTCCGCGGCGAAAAGTGGGTCCGCGTGGCCATCCTGCTGCCGCTGGTCGCCACCCCGGTGGCAGTCGGCATGATGTGGCGGCTGATCTTCGATCCCAACATCGGCTTCGCCAACCAGCTGCTCGGCATGGTCGGCATCCCGCCGCAGCCGTGGCTCTCCGGCCAGGACACCGCGCTGGGCACCACCATCTTCATGGACGTCTGGCAGTGGACCCCCATGGTGGTGCTGATCCTGCTTGCCGGCCTGACCTCCCTCTCCGAGGAACCCGACGAGGCGGCCCGGGTGGACGGCGCCAACGCCGTCCAGCGCTTCTTCTACATCACGCTGCCGCTCATGATGCCGACCGTGATCGTCGCCATCCTGCTCCGGGGCATCGACGCCCTGAAGACCTTTGACATCCTCTACGCCACCAAGGGCAAGGGCGGCGGATCCTTCCACGAAGTGGAGACCCTCAACGTCTACGCCTACGGCCTGAGCTTCGACTACAACCAGTACGGGCTGTCCTCCGCGGTGCTGATCCTGTTCTTCATGATCATCATCGGCTCCATGTGGCTGCTGACCATGCGCAAGAAAGCGGTAAGCAAATGACCGTACTGAACAAAAACACCGAACCCCAGACCGGCTCCGCCGCCGGGACCCAGCCGGCCCCGCGCCGCCGGAAGCCGCTGGCCACCCGCGCCTACAAGGTCTTCCGCGTCGTGGCCCTGCTCGCCGTGGTGCTGTTCCTGATCGCTCCGCTGATCTGGATGCTGCTGGCCTCCTTCAAGACCAACGTGGACATCTACGACACCGGCAAGGCGCTGTTCTTCACCCCCACGGCCGAGAACTACGCCAACGTGCTGCAGCGCAACAACTACTTCGTCTTCATCTTCAACAGCTTCTGGGTGGCCTTCGTCTCCACGGTCCTGTCCCTGGTCCTGGGCGTCCCGGCGGCCTACGCCATGAGCCGCTTCACGATGCACCGCTCGGCCCTCGTGGTCCTGATGGCCCGTGTCATCCCCGGCGTCTCCCTGCTGGTGCCCTGGTACTACGTCTTCTCCAACCTGAGAATGGTGGGCGGCTTCGAGGTGCTGATCCTCAGCCACATGTTCGTCGCGCTGCCGCTGATCGTCTACATCATGATGAGCTACTTCGATTCGATGCCGCTGGAACTGGAGGAATCCGCCCAGGTGGACGGGCTCACCCCGATCGGCGCCTTCCGCCGGATCACCCTGCCGCTCTCCGTCGGCGGCATCGCCACCGCCGGGATCCTGTCCTTCATCTTCTCGTGGAACAACTTCATGTTCGCCCTGGTGCTCTCCGGCTCCAAGACCAAGACCCTGCCGGTCGCGATCTTCGACTTCGTCTCCTACGCCAGCATCGACTGGGGCGGGCTGATGGCCGCCGCCACCGTGGTCACCATCCCGATCATGATCATTGCGCTCTTCACGCAGAAGTACATCGTCTCCGGCATGACCGCCGGCGCGACCAAGGGCTAGGCCACACGAATGACACGCATCAGCAGGATCGAAACCTTCCTCGTCGCGCCGCGCTGGCTCTTCGTCCGGATCGAGACGGACAGCGGGATCGTCGGCTGGGGCGAGGCAAGCTGCGAGGGCCGCAGCGAAACGGTGCGCACCGCCGTCGGCCAGCTCTCCGAGCTGCTGATCGGCAACGACGCGCTCCGGATCGAGGACCACTGGCAGGTGATGACCAAGGGCTCCTTCTACCGCGGCGGCCCCATCCTCGCCAGCGCCGTCTCCGGGCTGGACCAGGCCCTCTGGGACATCGCGGGCAAGCACTTCAACACCCCCGTGCACCAGCTCCTCGGCGGCCACGTCCGGGACCGGATCCGGATGTACGGCTGGGTGGGCGGCGACGAACCCAACGAGGTGGCCGACCAGATCAGCGCCCAGCTGGAGGTCGGCCTCACCGCCGTCAAGATGAACGCCAGCGGCCGGATGAGCCCCATCGCCACCGTGGCCGAGCTCGACGGCGTCGTCCGCCGGGTGGCCGCCGCCCGCGAGGTCCTCGGGGACCACCGCGACGTCGCCGTCGACTTCCACGGCCGCTTCAGCCTCGCCAACGCCCGGCGGGTGGCGCCGCTGCTGGAACCATACCGGCCCTTCTTCCTCGAAGAGCCCATGGTCCCGGAAAACACCCACCTGCTGCGCGAGTTCACTTCCTCGACGACGACGCCGGTCTCCACCGGTGAGCGGCTCTACAGCCGGCAGGAATTCCTGCCCGCGCTGCAGGCCGGCATCGCCGTCGCCCAGCCGGACCTCTCGCACGCCGGCGGCATCACCGAGGTCCGCAAGATCGCCTCGCTGGCCGAAATCTACGAGGTCCAGCTCGCCCCGCACTGCCCGCTGGGCCCGCTGGCGCTGGCAGCCTGCCTGCAGGTGGGCTTCGCGACGCCCAACTTCCTGATCCAGGAACAAAGCATCGGCATCCACTACAACCAGGGCGCAGAAGTCCTGGACTACGTGGTGGACAAGTCCCCGCTGAAGTTCGTGGACGGCCACATCGAACGCCTCACCGGCCCGGGCCTGGGCATCGAGATCGACGAGGCCGTGGTCCGCGCCGCGGACAAACGCGGGCACGCCTGGCGCGGGCCTGTCTGGCGGCACCCCGACGGCGCCTACGCCGAATGGTGACGGGCGGGATCGCGGCCACTGAGACGGACACCACGATGAAGGAGCAGCCCACCATGCAGAACACCCTGACCCCCGAGACCCTGACCCCCGACGTCCTGCTGGCCGGCATCCGGCAGACGCGCCTCGTGGCGATCGTCCGCGGCACGGATGGCCCCGCAGCGGCGAGGGCCGCCCTCGCCGCGATGGAGGAGGGCATCCGCTTTGTCGAGATCGCTCTGACCACGCCGGACGCCCTCGCAGCGATCCGCGAGGTCCGCGCGCAGGCTCCCGCTGGCTGCTTTGTCGGCGCGGGAACGGTCCTGACGGCCCAGGACGTGGAGCACGTCGCCGAGGCCGGCGGCCAGTTCATGGTGACGCCGTCACTGGCGCAGTCCATCGACGAGTCGGCGCGCCTGGGCCTTCCGGTGCTGGCCGGGGCGCTGACCCCGAGCGAGGCCTACGAGGCCATGAACCGGGGCGCCACCGCGGTCAAGCTCTTCCCGGCGTCCATCGGCGGCCCGGGTTACCTCAGGGCGCTGCGGGATCCCTTTCCCGGCATCCCCTTCATCGCGGTGGGCGGCGTGGGGCTGGACGAGGCGATGGGCTACTGGGAAGCCGGAGCCATCGCCGTCGGTCTCGGCGGGCCGCTGTTCGGCGACGCCGGTTCGGGCGGTGCTGGTTCGGATGGTGAGCTGACCGCGATGCGGGAGCGGGCCCGAGGCTTCGTGGCCCTGGCCGCGGAATACGGCCGCCGGATGGCCGGGGCGAGCCTGCGGTGACGGCCGCCGTCGACCGCGCGTCAGCCCGCCAGGCTGTCGACCTTCTAACCCTGGGCGAATCCATGGTCTCGCTGCGCTCCGCCGGGCCGCTGTCCGCCGGCGGCGCCCTGACCATGCACGTGGCGGGCGCGGAATCGAATGTGGCCGTCGGCGTCGCCCGGCTCGGCCACCGGGTCAGCTGGGCCGGCGTGCTGGGTGCCGACCCGCACGGCCAGTTCATCCTGCGCCAGCTCCGCTCCGAAGGCATCGAAGTGCAGCACCGCGAGGACACCACCCGCAGCACCGGGGTGATGTTCCTGGAACAGCGCACGGCCGATGTCACACGCGCCTTCTACTACCGCGCCGGTTCCGCCGGATCCACACTGGGCTGGGAGGACGTGGACCGTGCCCTCGCAGCGGGTCCCCGGGTCCTGCACCTGACCGGCATCACCGCGGCGCTGGGTCCCGAGGCGCGGAAGGCCGTGGAATACGCGGCCGAGCGCGCCGCCGGCGAAGGCATGCTGGTCTCGCTCGACGTCAACTACCGCAGCAAGCTCTGGTCCCGGGACGAGGCCCGCGCCGTTCTCACTCCGCTTGCGCGGCACGCCAGCATCCTGATCGCCTCCGACGACGAACTCGGGCTGGTAGCCTCGGCGCCGGACGGCGCCCGCGACCCTGGCGCCGGCTCCGATGGCGCCGAGGCGGCCATGGCTGCCGAACTTCTGGACCGCGGCGTCAGCGAGGTTGTGGTCAAGCGCGGCGCCGCTGGCGCCGGCGTCCACACCGCCGGCGGGCGCTGGGAAACGCCCGCCGTGCCCGTGACCAGCATCGATACCGTGGGGGCCGGCGATGCCTTCACCGCCGGCTACCTGTCCGCCCTGCTCGACGGCGCGGATGTTGCCGGGCGCCTGCAGCGCGGCGCCCTTGCGGGAGCCTTCGCCGTCAGCACCGCCGGGGATTGGGAAGGCTTGCCCCGAAGGGACGAGCTGGCCCTGTTCGGAACGACGCAGGGCGGAACCACCCAGCGCTGAGCGGGACAAAGCCCCACCCAACCATCCGCCATCGACCATATTCAGACCAACACCGAAAGCATGGACCAGCTGTGAAAATTATTGCCGCGGAAGTCTTCGTGACCAGCCCGTCCCGTAACTTCGTCACCCTGCGCATCACCACCGAGGACGGCGTCACCGGGATCGGGGATGCGACCCTGAACGGCCGGGAGCTGGCCGTGGCGGCGTACCTGAAGGAGCACGTCGCGCAGCTGCTGATCGGGAAGGACCCGCACCGGATCGAGGACACCTGGCAGTTCCTCTACCGGTCCTCCTACTGGCGCCGGGGCCCGGTCACGATGGCCGCCATCGCCGCCGTCGACATGGCACTGTGGGACATCAAGGGCAAGGTCGCGGGCATGCCGGTCTACCAGCTCCTCGGCGGGGCGTCCCGGAACGGGCTGCGTGCGTACGGCCACGCCTCCGGTGCGGACCTGCCCTCGCTGTTTGATTCGGTCCGGGAGCACCTGGAGCTGGGCTACAAGTCGGTCCGGATCCAGACCGCCGTGCCCGGGATCAAGGCCGTCTACGGGGTCGCGGCGCAGGCGCAG